>JAFGIH010000117.1 GCA_016929985.1 Thermoleophilia bacterium
GGAGCGAACGAGCCGCCCACGTAGCTGTCGTTCAGGAGTCCGGTGGCCGGACTCTTCGCCCCCACCACCAGACGGGAGGCAGTGCTTACAGTGGTGCCGGCGAACGGCCCTGTCATGAGAAAGATCGGGTTGTCGCCGGCCCAGGGATCGACCCCGGGAGGGATGTATTCCCACATGTAGCGGAGAAGCAGGCCCTTCCCGCCGATGTACCGCTCGGCCCACTCCATGTTGAGAGGTTCTGTCGAGGCGGTCTCGGCACTGAGGTCCACCCGCAGGACCTTTCCCTGATAGAAGTCCACTCCTACCCCTTTCGGAAGCGACGCTTCCCGCCCATTGTAGAGAAGGGGCAGACCCTGGGCAACACGTGGGGGCGCTATCATGTAGGGTGATCGTGCACGCCCACCGACCACCGGCGGCGAGACCAAGGAGAACCATGGCCGGCACGAAGAGAACACCCAAAGACAAGGCGGCGAAGGCGGCTCATGCAAGGGAGATCTTGACCCGCCTGAGTAGCGAATACCCGGGAGCGGGCATCATTCTCGACTTCGGCAGCGACTGGGAGTTGCTGGTGGCCGTGATCCTCTCCGCGCAGTGCACCGACAAGATGGTCAACCAGGTGACGGCGGACCTCTTCAAGAAGTACCGCACCATCGAAGACTATGCCTCCGCCGACCCCGCCGAGTTCGAGGCCGACATACGCCCGACGGGCTTCTTCCGCAACAAGACAAAGCACATCATCGGCGCCGCCCAGAAGGTACTAGCCGACTATGGAGGCGACATCCCGTCGAGCATGGCAGAGCTGCTCACACTCCCCGGGGTGGCCCGCAAAACTGCCAACATCGTTCTGGGCAACGCGCACCCCGAGGCCTACGCGGCCGACCTTGACGCCGGCATCGCCGTAGACACTCACGTGAACCGTCTCAGCCAGAGGCTGGGACTGGCAACATCCGACAACTCCGACAAGATCGAGCGCGAGTTGATGGAGATCGTGCCCAGAGACGACTGGTTCAAGCTCACCTACCTGCTCATCGAGCACGGGCGGGCGGTCTGCTCGGCCAAGAAAGCGCTCTGCGGCGAGTGCGTGCTGGTGGACATCTGCCCCTCAGCGTTCAAGGTCTGAGCGACCGAGCCGCACTGCAGTGACTGCCGGTGAGGGGCAGCCCACGCATTGACGCCGGCCCGGGCCGCTCAGAGAGTCCCCTACCCGTGCGGGGAGCACGGGACTGAAGAGCCTGGCTGTGAGGTGTGGCGCGGGTGCGGGTCGGTGGGCGCAGCTTTTGCAGCACGCCCCACGAGCGCGAGCGCATGCGAAGCGCGAGGGGCGTGGACCCTGCGAGTGCGGAGCACACCGGCCCGGGCCCACGCCACCCCTCAAAGTGAGAAACCATGCAGTCCCGTGCTACCATCCACGGGACGTGAGAATCACAGAAGGGGAACCAAGATGATCTTCGATCGTGAGCACGAGTGCATGAAACGGGAGGACCTGAGGGAGCTTCAAACAGAGCGCCTGAAGGCCTTGGTCAAGCGAGTCTACGATCGAGTCCCCTTCTATACCGAGCTCTTCGACAAATCCGGCATCAAACCGGAGCAGGTGCGCGAACTCGACGACCTGTCACATCTCCCCTTCACCCGCAAGTACAACCTCCGCGATGAGTATCCGTTCGGGCTGTTCGCGATTCCGCTCAAAGACGTGGTGCGCATCCACGCCTCGTCCGGGACCACGGGCAAGCCCACCACAGTGGGCTACTCCCGTAACGACATCAACATGTGGGCGCAGGTGTGTGCACGTTCGCTTGCCGGCGCCGGAACTACCGAAGACGACATCGTCCAGGTGGCCTACGGCTACGGCCTGTTCACCGGCGGATTGGGCGCCCACTACGCAGCCGAGCTCGTCGGCGCCTCGGTCATCCCCATTTCGGGCAGCAATACCCAGCGGCAGCTCATGCTCATGCAGGACTTCGGCACCACCGTGCTGTGTTGCACGCCCAGCTTCGCCCTCTACGTGTGGGACGTTGCCCAGCAGCTGGACATCGACGTCACGAAGTTCCCCCTTAAGGTGGGCGTCTTCGGGGCCGAGCCCTGGTCGGAGGGCATGCGGCGCGACATCGAGCACAAGTGGAACATCAAGGCGTGCGACATCTACGGGCTCTCCGAGATCATCGGTCCTGGAGTGTCGTGCGAGTGCGTCGAGGCCCAATCGGGGCTGCACATCGCCGACGACCACTTCCTGCCCGAGATCATCGACCCGGAGACGGGCGAGGTGCTTCCCGAGGGCGAGTTGGGTGAGTTGGTCATCACCACGCTCACCAAAGAGGCCTTCCCACTGATCCGGTACCGCACCGGCGACATAACCCGGCTCAACTCCGAGCCGTGCGTCTGCGGCAGGACCAACACCCGTATGGACCGGATCTCGGGCCGGACGGACGACATGCTCATCATCCGCGGCGTCAATGTCTTCCCCAGCCAGGTGGAGTCGGTGCTGCTCATGTCACCGCACGTAGAGCCCTTCTACATGCTGGTCGTCGACCGCAAGGGCGCCCTCGACAACCTGGAGGTGCAGGTTGAGATCTCCCCCGCTCTCTACAGGGAGGTATCGCTGGGCATCCTCTCCACTGATGACGTGACCACGTTCACGGAACATGAGACTCTGGTCGCCCTCAAGCGGAACATCCAGAAGAACATCAAGGACATCATCGGCATCAACACGAGTGTCAGGTTCCGGGAGCCAGGCTCCATCGAGCGGACTGAGGGAAAAGCCCAGCGCGTGATAGACAAGCGCAAGGAGCAAAGCGCCTCATAGGGGGTACGTGGCATGGCCGAACGGACGTCTGATCAAGAGAAGCCCTTCCGCGGCTCGAGGCCCGAGCGGCTCTTCCCTTCCGCGGAGGAGGACGGCCGCCACAGCCATCTCGACCCCGAGACCCCGCAGACCAGCTCTCCCGCCTACCGGCTGAGCTACGCCGACCCCGAGTTTCTGCTCCGGGACGAGTTGCGCGCCACCCGCCTTCAACTCGAGTACTTGAAGCCGGAGATACTGCAACGTGAGCGCGGCATCACCGGTACGGTCGTCATGTTCGGGAGCGCACGCATCCCAGCCCCCGAAGAAGCCGCCCGCCTCCTCGACGAAGCCGAGCGGACCGCTGCGGCGCACCCCGGCGACCCGCAGGCCGCGGAGAGACTGCGAAGCGTGCGGGCCCTCGCGCGAAAGACTCGCTTCTACGATGAGGCCCGCCGGCTCGCCCGACTAATTTCCGGGACTCCAGACCAGCAGGTAAGATCGGGTACCCGCAAATCGACCCGCAGCCCTTACCGGGTGGTCGTGGTCACCGGGGGAGGCCCCGGCATCATGGAAGCCGCCAACCGAGGCGCCGACGACGTGGGCGCGGAGAGCGTGGGGCTCAACATCGTCCTGCCCTTCGAGCAGAGGCCGAACGAGTACATCACGCCCTACCTGTGCTTCAACTTCCACTACTTCGCCCTCAGGAAGCTGCACTTCATGATGCGCGCGGTGGCGCTGGCGGTCTTCCCGGGTGGCTTCGGGACCCTCGACGAACTCTTCGAAGTCTTGTGCCTCATCCAGACCCACAAGGTCAAGCCCATGCCGGTGCTGCTCTTCGACCGGCAGTACTGGGAGCGGATCATCAACTTCCAAGGCCTTGTCGAGGAGGGTGTGATCAATGCCGCCGACCTCGACATCTTTTCCTACGTGGAGACGGCGGACGAAGCGTGGGCGATCTTGGAGCCGCGGCTCAAGGAAAACGCCAAGCGCCGTTGACCCCGAGCAGGCGTGGAGCCGGCGACTGAACCCTTACGGACGGGCCGCCTGCCAGCCTGTGATATCCTTGCTAGTAGCAAAATGGATACGCTTGACGATCCCTGCAGTTTCCGCTTTCTTCCTACGCCCGGCCCGCGGGTGAGCAGTCGATGAACAGCACAGCCCTGGAGATCATCGGCGTCGTTCTCCTCGTTGTTGTGAACGCGTTCTTCGTAGTAGCCGAGTTCGCCATCGTCAAGGTCCGTGACACGAGGGTGGCGGAGCTGGCCGCCGAGGGCAGCCGTCGGGCCCGCGTGGCCGAGCACATCGTGAGCCACCTCGACGCCTATCTCTCGGCCACTCAACTCGGGGTCACGGTAGCCAGCCTTGGGTTGGGCTGGCTGGGGGCTTCAGCATTCACCAAGATCTTTGGCCTCGCGATAAACAGGACCGCGGCGGCGGTGATCGCCTTCGTCTTCGTGACCTTCATCACCATCATCTTCGGCGAGCTGGTGCCAAAATCGGTGGCCATCCGCAAGGCCGAGCGGGCCACGATGTTGATAGCCATGCCGTTACGGTGGTTCTACCTGGTCACCCGGCCCATCACGTGGCTCATGTACATCTCGGCGGCCGGCATCCTCAAGCTGTTCCACATCAAGCCGGCTTCCGAGCGAGAACTGGCTCATTCCGAGGAAGAGCTCCGCATGATCCTCGAGGCCAGCCAGGA
>JAFGIH010000118.1 GCA_016929985.1 Thermoleophilia bacterium
ATCCCAACGGTGACGGCGCCCCCGAATGGCCGGCGTACGACGCTGTCGCCGATCGGCATCTGGAGCTGGGCGACAAGATCCAGCCCGGCGCCGGTCTCTACAAGGCGGCCTGCGACCTGGCCGACAAGGTGCGAGGGCTCGAGTAGCGCCGATCCCTCTTGTCCCAGCAGGCGCGGCCGCGCCTGCCTACTCCGACAGCGTGAACGGCGGGTATTGATCGGTGATCAGCAGGAGCGCGTACGCGTCGACCCGCATCGACCACCGATAGACCCCCACCACGTAGTCGAAGAGGCTTCGTGGATACCGTCCCGTGAAGAGTATGGCGAACCAGGCGATGATCACGCAGACGATCGCGCCGATCCACAAGAAACACAGCACGATCCAGTGCGGGATGGCGAGCAGCCACTTGAAGATGGGCAGCACTCGGCTAAGCTGCTTGGCGTCCGGATATGCGAAGTCCAGGTGGACGGCCTGCTCATCCTCGGTGGAAGGGTACTCGTCGCGCAGAAGCAGTGCATAGGCTCCCACCCTGGCGAGGAAGCGGGAGAGACTCAGATTCCAGTCGAACCACCAGCGGGGATACTTCTGACGGAAGACGAGCATGAGCAGCACGGGTATGAACAGTATTCCACCCACTGCCCACGACCAGGAGTAGTTGGCGCCCTCAAGCGAGATGTTGCCTGAGCCGATGAGAGCAGCGATGATGCCTATGGGAATCAGCCACAGCCACCGGAAGAAGCTGGACAGGCGGTCAAGGGGTCTATCGGGGTAGTCCACGTTGAACGTCAGGGGGTAGGCAACCGGTTGCGGGGTGACTGGAGCGGAGGGATAGGGCGCCGTCGGTTCATCCATGATGCACCTCCTGGAACATGGCTTGTGCCGGGCAGACTTTCTCTCCTCCAAAGTATCAGAACCAGGAATTCGAGTGGCTGCGCTAAGATAGGAACGTCGTATGAGGGCCGAGGGGGATAGAGGTCGTGCCTTTAAAACGATCCAAAGGTGCGTGTTCGGCCGGTTTCTCTGACACCGGGCTGTGCGTTCTGCGTGACGCGCTCCGGAGTCGTACCCGAGGTATGGCGTGACCGCCCCGGTAGCCTCTCCCGCCGAGCGCGAGTCGGCCAGAAAGCTGTTCACTCGCCTCCACCAAGCCTACCGCGGCTTCCGTCTCTATCCCGCCGACCATCCTTCGGCCCGTCACGCCCTGGACGAGTTCGTCCATTCGCTTTCCGCCCATCTGGACAGGTTCGGTCCTCTGGGGCTCGTGGTGGAAGAAGACCAGATACTCTTTCAGGATCAGACGGTCTACTACCAAGAAGACAACCGGACCAACCTGGCCTTCATGATGTTCAGGGACGGGATCAGGTTCCTCGCTTTCCAGCCGGGCATCATGCAAGAAGAGGCCGAAGCCTTTGTGGACTGTCTCTCGCAGGCCGACGACCTGGCCAGCATCGAGTACGACCTGACCACAGCGCTCTGGGAGCGCGATCTTCAGCACATCGAGTACGAGGTGGTCGACCCCTTCCTTGGCGCGGGGGGAGAGAGCCTACGCAACGACGTTATGGGCGAGCTGCGCGAGACGGTCACGCGCCGCTTGGGTGAGCTGACTCCGGGTACGACGACTGTAGCGAGCCCTCCGAACCCCCTGGCGGGTTTCAGCAGCACCGGCGGCGGTGTGGTGGTGGGGGTCCGCGACGGCGAGACCGGGCAGGCCGGGACCGAGGGCGGCGAGGGAGCGGGGCAGAGCGAAGAGGAAGACGGCGACGCCGAACCGGGCGTGCTCGACGCGTCCGGCATAACCCTGACCCAGGAGGAGATCGAGCAGGGCGAACAGGCCGTGGCCGATCTGGCGCGGACCACGCTCTCGGATTTCGCTGTGGTGCTGCTGGAGATCGCCGGGAACCCTGCAGATCCGCCGGACGGGGAGGAGGTGTTGGCCCGCTCCCTCTCCCTGGTAGCCGAGAACTACCTTGACAACGACGACATGGCTGGTTTTGCCTCCCTAGTCGATCGGCTTCGGACTCTCCAGGAGCAGGGCCGGCGTTCTGTCGAGTTCGGGCGGGCGGCCATAGGCAGGGCTGCCAACGCCGAGCGTCTCATCCGCGTCATCGAGCACGGCGACCAGGGTCCGGCTGGGGAGGCAGGTTCCATCGAGGGGCTTCTTGCCAGGATGCGGGAGTGGATCTTCCCCGGCCTGCTCGAAGCCCTTGCTGAAAGTACCGACAAAGGGGTCCGCAAGACCGTTATCGCTCTGCTGAACATGGAGGGCGGGATTCCGGTGCGGTACCTCTGGCCTCTCATGGACGACTCTCGCTGGTTCGTGGTTCGCAACGCGGTGCAGCTGGCGACCAGATCGGGAGACCCGGAGCTGGCGAGCCACCTGGAGAGGCTGCTCTTCCACCCCGACGAACGGGTCCGGCGTGAGGTGGTACGCAGCCTGGACACGCTTCCCGACGCTCACGTGGCGACACTGTTGGGGAAAGCCCTGGGCGACGACGACTCCTCGGTGCGGACGCTCGCGGCTCATGGCTTGGCACGCCGTGGGGGCCGCGGGCAGGTGGAGTTGCTGCAGCAACACGTACGGTCCCGAGATCTGGACACTCGCCCGTCAGAGGAAGTCAACGCCCTACTCTGGGCCTATGCGTGTCTTGGGGGAGAGGCCACAGTCGACATGCTCGGCAAGATGTGGAAGCGCCGGCTCTTCGGCACCCGGTCTATGTCGGTGAGGGTGGCCGCGGTGCAGGCACTGGCAGCGATCGACTCGCCGGCTGCGCGACAGGCTCTCCAGGCGGCTGCGAAGTCCAGCGAGGCACAGGTGCAGAGGGCCGCTGCGCGAGCGCTCGGCGCGGGGCGGACCGCGAACATGGGGTCGAGCTCATGAGCACCGTGTCAGAACAAGCTCCCACTGTGCGTCAGCAGCAGCACTTCGTGCTCACCCTGGCCTCCGCCGTGCGCACCGCGGGCTACTACGACGTGGGCAACGCCGTGATGCAGAGGGTCTGCAGAGCCCTGAACGCCATGCTCGGCGAGCACACCAACGAGGACGGGGTGGTCAAAGTCTCGGCGTACGGTCATTCCATTTTTCTCAACGCCACCCGCGTGCCGACCACGGTGAGCACGTACGAGCGCTTCAACTTCCTCATCCAGTCGTTCCAGGATTGGGGCATCGTGTCGCTGACCTTCATGCGGGGTTCGACCGAAGAGGAACTGACGAAAGCTCTGGTGATACTTTCCGGCCTCCAGCAGGGCGAGTCGTCCGAACTGGAGAAGAGGCTCCGCGACGAAGGTGTGGTCCACGTGACCGTGGAGCGCGGTGTTCCCGGGCAGACCACTCGCTCGACGGCCGTCACGCCCATGGTCGCCTATTCGGCCGGGATGCAACTGAGCACCGAGATGGGTCAGATGTCGGGTTCGTTCGAGGCCGGCGTGATCAAGCGTGCCAGGCACGTGACCCAAGCCGTGGTGGACCAGATCCTGCGCGACCCAAGTTCGCTTCTGGCCCTCACCACCATCAAAGACTACGACCGCTATCTGGTGCTGCACTCCACCAATGTGGCCGTTCTCTCGACCCTGCTGGGGCGTCGTCTGGGTCTCGACAAGCCCAAGCTCGGCGAGCTCTGCCTGGCGGGTTTCTTGCACGACGCCGGGAAGTTGGGTGTCGACCCCGACGTGCTCAACAAGCCCGGTTCGCTCAACGACGACGAATGGCAGGAGATGCGCCGGCATCCGGTTCTCGCGGCCTACACGCTTCTGGGCGGTCAGCGCCTGAACCCCTCCAACATGCGGGC
>JAFGIH010000119.1 GCA_016929985.1 Thermoleophilia bacterium
GACTCCTATCGCCTCCACCCCCTCCTGGAGCGCGAAGCCGAGAAGCTCCTTGTCGCGACCGGTGAAGGCCGAGACACCCAGATCGGCACCGGGCAGAGCCACACCGTCGCGAGAGCGCAGGCGACCGGGGACCAACACACGAGCCAATCCGGAGTCTTCGACCACCCGCAACTGGACCAGACCATCATCGAGAAACACGTCCTCCCCCGCCCTGAGTGACACACGAAGCTCTGGGAGCCCGAAGGGGATGCGGACCAACTCGGAGGGCTGTCGCGCCCACCGCTCGGACCGGGATGCTTCCGGCGCTCGGCCGGCGTGGTGCAGGCCGTCACCGGCTTCCGCGGCCACCAACTGCACCAGTTGCCCGCGCCCGAGGTCGACCTCGTCTCCCTCCAACCTACCCACACGCAACTTGGGTCCCGGGAGGTCGGCCAGCAGGGCGACTCTGCGCCCGAGCCGCTGGGAGGCCGCCCGGATGGCGGCGACGGAGGCCCGATGATCGTCGGGTTCGCCGTGGGCCAGGTTGAGCCGGGCTACGTTCATGCCGTGCCGGATCATCAGCTCCAGCGTCCTTTCGGACTGAGAAGCCGGCCCGATGGTGCAGACGATACGGGTCTTGTGAACAGGCAACCGCGTCACAGCAGGTCTGGCTCCTCAAGGTGGCTCGGCACACGTTGCAGGCTCATACTTTCACGTTCCCAAACCGGCCCTTCGCGAAAACAGAGAGGGTGCTGCTTGAGCAGCTGGAAATCAGTGTACTGGGTGAGGATGGAGAAGTTCATCTGCAGCACCGCGCCGGTCGACGAACTTGCTCCGGGCAACGCCGTGTTACCGCAGGTGTTGTCGGGTTTGCCACCGGCTTGCCTCAGAGCCCGCGTTCTTCAGTGCATCGCCCCCTAGCACGTGCCTCAGCGGGACCGCCCGGGCAACCTTGAATACGGAAGGGTCTTGTTAAAGGTTGTAGAATAACCTTGAACAAGGAGGGGGCATGGCCAAGGTTACAAAGCGGCGCTGGGCGGCCGAACAGGAAAGCGGGCTCTCTCGCCGCGACCGCCAATCGTGCGAGTACGAAGTCTACATCCCTGACAGACTCGTGGGACGAACGATCGCTCTCGACGGGCCGGTGGCTGCTGACGTCGTAGAAGCCGAGACGGCGATCACTCGTCTTAATCTGCAAGCTCGGGCTCTCTCCAACAGTGAGGCCCTGGCTCGGCTTCTTCTGCGGAGTGAGTCGGTGGCCTCTTCCAAGATCGAAGGGCTGGAGGTTGGAGCCCGGCGCCTGCTGAGGGCTGTAGTAGCCCGCGACCTGGGTGAAGCAGCCACCGATGTCACGGCCTCCGAAGTCCTGGGCAACATCGACGCGATGGCCTACGCGATCTCCAGCGTCACAGAAGGTGACCCGATAACGCCTGACCTCTTGTTGGAAACGCATCGCCGTCTTCTTGCCGGTTCGCGCCTGGAGAAACATGGCGGGCAGATCCGAGACAGGCAGAACTGGATCGGCGGTTCGAGTTTCAACCCCTGCGGCGCGGTCTTCGTACCGCCGCCTTGCGAGATGCTCAAGGAACTCCTTACCGATCTCTGCGAGTTCTGCAACACGGATTCCTTGCCCGCGGTGGCTCAAGCCGCCATTGCCCACGCGCAGTTCGAGACCATCCACCCCTTCATCGACGGCAACGGCAGAACGGGACGGGCGCTGATTCATATGGTTCTTCGCAGGCGTGGAGTAGTGCCGCGGGTGCTGCCGCCCGTCTCTCTGGTCCTTGCGACCTGGGCAAAGGACTATGTGGAAGCACTTACGGCTACGCGCTACCTGGGGCCTCCCACCTCACCAGCGGCCCACGAGGGCCTCAACCATTGGGTGGGACTGTTCGCTGCAGCCAGTCGCCGGGCGGTTGCTGATGCGAGTGCATTCGAGAAACGGATAGCAGAACTGGAGGCCACTTGGCGCACCAAGCTCGGCCGAGTCCGCGCCAACTCAGCTACGGATCTCCTTCTGAAGTCCCTTCCTGGAGCCCCGATCCTCACCGTCCAGGCGGCGGCTTCGCTTGCAGGTCGCAGCGTACAGGCCGCAAACGAGGCTGTCGCTCGACTGGAAGAGGCCGGTGTACTTCATCAAGTGACGGTCGGCAAGAGAAACCGAGCCTTTGAAGCTCGGCAGCTCATTCGCGTGTTCACGGATCTGGAGCGGCAGCTGGCCAGTCCCACGGGAGACACCCGCGCAGCGCCACCGTCACGCAGTGTGCCTCGACGCAGCCAGATTGACGGATAGTAGCCCAGTAGTCCCTTCGGATCGCATGGTGATGAGGGGGAGGGAAGAGCCCGACTCCGGCCACGTGCAACGCTTAAGCCCTCACTCGCCGAAGGTACCGGACTGCGTCCGCTCAGTGGCCTCGAACAAGCGCGAACGATGTAAGAACCCCCAACTCACAATCATGTCCTTCGACCGGCACCACTCCTTCCCGGCGTCGGTCGTGAAATCGTGCGAGCGAAGCACAGTCCCGAGTCGGGTCCGCTAGCTGTGGGCGTGACCGTTCGCGCCACCGGCCGCGCGCGGCATCATCCTCTGTCCTGCGTCCCGCCTCCAGCCGCGCTCGAAGCCCTGACCTCACCCGAGCAGTTCGGGCGACACCCACGGTGTTCTGCTTGGTGATGTTGCGCTGGTCCTCTGGCCTAGCGCTCTACCGGAGACTCCTCTGGGTCCTTGACATGAGGCTCCTTCATGAGTCGTCCGACCGTATCCCACAAGAGCGGGTCGTGTGCTC
>JAFGIH010000120.1 GCA_016929985.1 Thermoleophilia bacterium
GCTCTACCGGAGACTCCTCTGGGTCCTTGACATGAGGCTCCTTCATGAGTCGTCCGACCGTATCCCACAAGAGCGGGTCGTGTGCTCGGTGCAGAGAGAGGAGCTGGCGCGCGACTTCCAGTTCTGGCTTGCAGAACTGCTCAACGATGTGGGGAATCGGGCGTCCGGTGAGCCTCGCAAGTTCGCGCAGCGTATCGATATCCCCACTGGGTAGCGTGATCGATAGCCGTTCGACCTGGGATCCACGTCTTACCATCGCTCGCCTCCGAGTAGCGTCTTGCCGACGATCACTCTCGGCTCTGCGAGTCTAGCAAACGTCTCGCGGCGGCGCAGTTGAATCGCCGCCTCAGTCGCACGGCGGCGCCTACCTTGGTGGTACACGTTCAGACCGGCGGAATCAGCAGTGCCAGTACTCAGAGTCGATGGCCGACCGGAAAGGATGTGGGTCATGGATGTTGGCGATGTTCTCATCCGAGTGGCTGCCGTCATCGGTGTGGGCGTGGTGGCGTCGTTCATCGGCTACGGCATCCCTGCCCTGCTGAGAAAGCTGTGGGCATCAAGGCACCGCGATGCTGGTTCTTCCCAGGCCTCGGCTCCGGACAACCGTGCGGCGCGAGGATAGTCAAGACGACGTCATCCGGGAGCGTGCATCCTTGCGTGGCTGAGGACCGACCTCTAGGATGTGACCTCGCCGTCCGCTACCGCTGCAGCAGGTTCCACAGGAGCACGCAGACCTCGGCCCGGGTGGCCCGCTGCCAGAAGTCGTAGCCTGGCCCTATCCCGGGAAGCCCTTCCAGTAGCCCGGCGTGCATCGCTCTGCGCGCCCACGGGTAGTGATCGGCGGAGAATTGGCCGAAGGGCGGATTGTAATCGGCCGGCGGATCGGGCAGACCGGCCGACCGAGCCACCATGCTGATGAGCTGGGCCCGGGTGATGTTGGCGTACGGGGAGAACTTGGTCGGGTCGCTCGTGCCCTGAGTGATCCCGGCGGCGGCGCACACGGCCACGTACTTGTCGGGATAGAGCGGGTCGGTCTGGTCCAACCCGCCCGCCACGTCGGTGAAGGGGGGCTTCTCGTTGCCGGTCACCGGCAGGGCGAGGGTCTTCACGATCATCTTGGCGAACTGCTGGCGCGTGACCAACTTCTCCGGACCGACCGACCCGTCGTCGAACCCCCTGATGACCCGCAGGGAGGCGAGGTCGCGGATCTGGCGGTAGAACGGATGAGCAGGGGTGACGTCGGTGAAGTCGGGCTGTGCCTGTCCGAACAGCGCGCCGTGCACGATTCTTGAGCCCGACCCGGCCGAATCGGGTCCCGGCACCTCCACGATGACGTAGGGGGACCCACCGGGCTCCAGAGTGTCGACGAACAGGCGCTCGGTACCGTCGGGCATGCGCACCCATTCCATCCCCATGCCGGTCTGCTCGAAGGGCCTGGTGGCCAGTATCCGGGTGGTGGAGCCGGCCGGGTCGGTCAGCATGATGTCCACCGTATCCTGGTTGTGGCGCTGATAGGCGATCCAGTCTCCGCTTGGCGACCACCGGGGCGAGTAGGTGTTGATCTCGCCGACGCGGGCGATACGTACTGCGGGCAGCCTGGTCTCGGCGGCCGTGGCCACGTCGTACGTGTACATGGCGACAAGGTCGGGGTCGAAGCGGGCCCGAGGATAGCTGGCGAACACCACTTTCTTGCCGTCAGGCGACCAATCTCCGGCATCGACGTTGACTATGGAAAAGAGCTCCACTCCGTCGACGACCCGCCGGACATGCAGGTTGCTGGTGAGTCCACCCAGCGGATCGGGTTCCTCGGCTACGTAGAGAAGCTTGGTGCCGTCGGGAGAGAGCCTGGGGAAGGTGTAGAAGTCGGCGGTGATGACGTGCGTGGTGCTCTTCCCGGGATCGCTGAAGGTCTCGCTCACGTAGGTCTTGAGCGGTCCTGTCAAAGTGCGGACCGACCAGGAGAGCGCCGCGCCGCCGAGGGCGCGCGCGGGCATGACGGGAGTCCCCGTCTGGATGTACTCGAGAGCGGTCGATGTGCCGGTGGCGGCGTCGTATTCCATCACCCGGTTGGCAGATACGTAGAGATAGGTCGCTTCCGCCGGCTGTGAGGCGGCGGCTGCTGTCGACGTGGCGAAGGCCGATGCGATGACCGCGATCAGAGCGAACCCGGCGATCGCCGAGCCCAGGGATCGTGCGCTCATGAGATTTCCCTCCCTTTGCTGTCGAAACCTACGCGGCAGTCTCGAGGCGCTGCCGGCGTGACGTGTCAGGGTGATACCCACCCGCCGCGGATTGCACGCCCTCAGGGCAGCGCTTCTCCACGCGGCAGCGACCGTACGGCGTCGGCCTGCTGATTCCCCGACAGGCTGTACAGGGTATCTTTGCAGCATGGAATTCTTCGGCCCCGCTACCCAGCAGTGGTTCACTAACGCGTTCGCGGCGCCCACCGAGGTACAGCGACTCGGCTGGGCACGCATCCACGCGGGCGAGCACGCGCTGCTGATCGCGCCCACAGGGAGCGGCAAGACGCTCGCCGCCTTCTTGTACGCCCTGGATCGGCTGGCGCACAACGGGGGACCCGACGATGGGCCCGACCCCGAGTCGACCGCTGTTCCCGGCACTCGCGTGGTCTACGTCTCTCCGCTGAAGGCGCTGGTCTACGACATCGAGCGCAACCTGCGCGCGCCCCTGGCC
>JAFGIH010000121.1 GCA_016929985.1 Thermoleophilia bacterium
CGGCTGGGCGGGCACGTGGTGCCCGGCGCGGCGCTGCCGTTCAAGCAGGACGTCCAGGACTACCTCGACTACCTGGTGCGCCAGGCCAAAAAGGCGCCGGCCCGCATCCTCATGAACACCGAGGCCACCAAGGAGAAGCTCGACGCCGAGGGCTACGAGGCGCTGGTCATCGCCGTGGGGTCTACGCCGGTGGTCCCAAAGGTGCCGGGTATCGACAAGCCACATGTCCACTGGGCGCCCGACGCCGATACCGGCAAGGCGCAGGTGGGCGAGAGGACGGTCGTGGTGGGCGCGGGCTCGGTGGGGGTGGAGTGCGCCATCGGTATCAAGCAGGCCGGAAAAGACGTCACCATCATCGAGATGGCGCCCGATATGCGGTGCCTGAGCGCCTCCGCTGGCGGTGTGGCCATGGAGCTCATGGCCATCGTCGAGCGGCTGCAGATCCCCATCCACCTGAACCGCAGGTTGGAGGAGGTCACCGACTCCACAGTGGTCTGCCGCGACACGCAGACGGGGGAGAAGGTGGAGTTCCCCGCCGACACGGTGCTCCTGGCTGTGGGCATGGCGGCACGGCAGGAGGTAGCCGACTCCCTGCGACGCTGCGCGCCGGAGACCGAGGTGTTCGTGGTCGGCGACGCATCGTCGGTAGGCACCATTGCCGGAGCCGTCCGGTCGGCCTTCAAGGCGGCCGCCTACATCTAGATCTCTGCAAGTAGCTCCCGTAGGCGGTTGGAAAGATGGTCATACCATGGGGCTTCTGACGACCAAGAAGGCGGCGCGGATCCTTGCCGAAGGGCTGGGCTGGAGCGTGACGCCGTACGACGTCGAAGAAGCCGTGGAGCGCGGGCGGCTGCGCGCGGAGACCGATCCGAGGCGCCCCGGCCGCTGCCTCATACCTTTGGAAGAGGTGGAGCGGCTCATCGCGGAAGACCGTCAGAAGAAAGCCCGCGCGGCTGAGGAGGGGCGTGATCTCGCGCAGCACGACCCGGCGGCCTGCGCGTGGGATGCTGTGCCCAAGAACGGCATGGGCTATCTCTTCGGTATGGCCTGGGCGCCTTGGCGCCGCCACCGAAGGTGATCACGCCGCTCAGAAACAAGCATCCCCGGGCAAGGACCGTCCTTCCCCGGCGATGAGATCCAGAAGAGGCGGCTCGGCCGCCTCGTTCGTCAGCTGTTGCCGAGACCGCTCTCCGAATCGGAGGGACCCTCTCCGAAGAGGTCGAACAGGTTGGCGATGTCGGGCATGGACGATTTGGCCTGTTGTACTTCGCCGCCCAACAGGCCACCCAGCAGGCCACCGAGACCACCCAGGCCAGAGGCGCCTTCGGTGGTAGGCAGGCTCTGGGCCTGACTGGCGGCGTTGTCGCCGCCTCCGCCAAAGAGGCCGCCAAGCAGGCCACCGAGGCCACCGAGGCCACCAAGGCCGCCGCTCTCGCCGCCGGTCGTCTCGAGTGGGGCGCCCTGACCTGCCGCGGCCTCACTGCCGCCGCCTCCGCCGAACAGGCCACCCAGCAGGCCGCCCAGACCGCCCAGACCTCCGGCCGACTCTTCCGTGCTCTGGCTGCCGGCGAGCGCGCCGCTGGTCTCTGTGGCGCCACCACCGAACATGCCGCCGACCTTCTTGGCCAGCCACGACATCACGAGGGGCGCCAGCAGGGGCAGCAGCTTGGTGAAGATGGACGAGCCGGCGCGTGAGGTGGCTCCCAGTTTCTCGACGACAGTGTCCTGTTGGTCGCCGAAGATGTGTCCAAGGATCTTCTGCCCATCGTCGGTGTCGATGGAGTTCAGAAAGCCGGGCTTGTTGAGTAGGTCGTCGGCGTGGTCGCGCAGCGCGGCGGCGCCCAGCGCGTCTCCACCGCCCGCGGATACGTTGCCGGAGAGGCCGCCCAGCAGCGCCGGCAGGGCCTTGCGGGCAGCGTCCATTGCAGTGTCTGGGTCGGTGCCCAGCTGGGCGGCGAGATCCTCAGCAGGGATCTGGGCCAGGATCTCCTCTATCATGCTTGGCATATCACTCCCCTTCTGGAGTCGGTTGTGGTGAGCTCTCTGCCGACAGGCAGAGCGGTCACTCCATGCTTATCGCGCTCTCCGGGCACTCGTCGATGGCCTCTTGACAGCAGCCGGCATCGTCGCAACCGTATTCGTCTATCACGTGCGAGTAGCCGTCGTCACCGATCTCGAAGACGGCGGGACAGATGTCCTCACAGATGCCGCACCCGGTGCAGAGCTCGAGGTCGATCTTGGGGCCTCCGTCACCCTCGCCACCGCGGTGCGTCGCCTCTTCGTCCGTGGCCCCGGCGCCGATTTTCGCCGCGGCGCCTCCGAGGACGGTCTTCAGTTGGTCGAGCATCGCTTGCTCGCCTTCGCTCACCCGTACCGCGCCGAACCCCAGGAAACCACCCTCTTTGGCGGCGTCGGCGGCCGACTGAGCCGCTCTCATGAGCCACGCCACGAAGTCCGCGGCCTCCTGGGGACTGGCCTTCGCGCTCAGGATGCTGTTGACCTTGCGCATCTCGTCCAGGACCTCCTGGCCGACCTGGGATGTGTCGGGTTTGAAGTCGTCCAGGGGGTTCTTCCGGTCCTCCATCATGCTCTTGGCCTCTTGGGAGACCGCCACGAGCAACTCCGTGTCGCTATCAGGGGCGGTCATCATCTTCATGGTGGCTATGGCCTCTTTAGCGGCCTCGATGGGGCCGCCCGGGTCGGCCAGAGTCAGCGCCAAGCCCGCGAGGAGCGGCGCCCGCACCAGTGCCGTCCACTCTTCTGCCGTGTAGTCGGTTTTGGAACTCACAATCCTGACCTCCTGTTGTGTGGCTGATCCCAGCCTTCCCGCGGCTGTTAGAGCTCCTGGAGGCGCTGCCGCAGCCCCTGCATCTTGCCCTTGACGTCATCGATCTGTTCGC
>JAFGIH010000122.1 GCA_016929985.1 Thermoleophilia bacterium
GACGATACTGCGGCCGGACGTAGCTGCCGTTTCTGCCGCCGCCGGCTCCGCGGGCCCTGCCGGAGCCTCTGAAAAGGGCGGCATCGATCTGGCCGCCGCGGCGAAGACGCTGCGGCTCACGCCTGGCGTGCTCTGGGCTGAGGTGAGCAATCCTATCTTCGCCTGCCTGACCCCGAATGACCCGTTCTATCCGGTCGGCGCGAGTAGTGTCGGCCAGTGGGGTGTGAACCGCGTGGGCCTTCCCGAGGCCTGGGATGTCACCACCGGGTCGAGCGATATCGTCGTAGCGGTGCTCGACACCGGCATCAATCCCAACATCGCCGACTTCTCCGGTCGCATCGTGTCGCCCTACAGCGTGCTGAACGACAGCAACGTCTGGCCGGCCTGGCGGGACGACTCCGAAAGCGGTCACGGCTCCGCGGTGGCCGGCATCGCCGCCGCGCAGGGCAACAACGCCCAGGGTATCGCTGGAGCGGCCTGGAACGTGAGAATCATGCCGATCAAGATCTCCGACAACGGCGAGTCCGACACCGTCACCCTGGCCGAAGCAATAGAGTATGCGGCCTCGCACGGTGCCGACGTGATCAACGTGAGCTTCGCGACCCCGCCGGGGTCCGCGGCAGGACAGACGCTCAGGGATGCCGTGGAGTCGGCGGTCAGCAAGGGAGCGCTGATCGTGGCCGCGGCCGGCAACTGGGGAGCCACCTCGGTCGGCTATCCGGCCGGGCTTCCAGGGGTGATCGCCGTGGGGGCGACCGACGACTCCGATGCAAAGTGGACGCAGGAGAACGAGTCGTCCAACACGGGCAGCGCGCTCGACTTGGCGGCTCCCGGCGGCCGGATCATCAGCTACTACAGAGCCTCGGGTGAGCGATTCGGCTATTACGGAGGGACGTCCATGGCCTCTCCCCTCGTGGCAGGGGTGGCCGCTTTGGTGCTGTCCGCCGATTCTGCGCTCACCTCGGAAGAGATCACCGGCATTCTGGCCGATACGGCCGACGATCTGGGCGAGAGCGGGTGGGACAGGGAGTTCGGCGCAGGTCTTCTCGACGCCGACGAGGCCGTGTCCCAGGCGGCCGAGGGCGCTTCCACGACCACCACCACCGCCGGCACCACTACCACGACCAGCCCCGGCACCACCACCTCGACCGCGCCGACCACCACCACGACAGTCGAGCCCGCCGGGCCGTGGTTCCCCGATGTGACCGAGGACAGCACTCCCTACTGGTACGAAATCGAGTATCTGGCAGGGCGGGGCGTCGTGCAGGGCTTCGCAAACGGGCTCTTCCAACCCGACGACCAGATCAAGCGGCAACAGTTCGCGAAGATGATCACTCTCACCGTCGGCTGCTCCGTGACCTCCACGGATACGTGTCCTTTCACTGACGTGGTGCGCCTCCCCGGCGAGCTCTACCCCTACCACTATGTGGCGGCGGCCTACCAGTGCGGATTCACCGACGGCACGTCGGTGAACCACTTCTCCCCGTACCGCACGCTCAGCCGGGCGCAGCTGATCACCATGGTCGTGCGGGCGGCCCGGCTCCAGGAGCCACCGGCGGGCTACGCGCCGCCCTTCGGCAACTTCTCGGTGACCCACTACCCGTATGCGCGCACAGCGGCGTACGCCGGTCTGCTGGACGGGGTGGTGGGGATGGGTCCCGCCTACGACTTCTTGGCGCCCGCCAACAGGGCTGAAGTCTGCCTGCTGCTCTATGCGCTACTGCTGTAGTCGCGGACCTGGTTTGAAGCTGGCCAGGATGGCGTCGAAGTCCGGCTGGATGGCGTCCCAGCTCTCGGTAGCCGCCTGGAGCATCAATTCATATTCGGTGCTGCCGTCAAAGAGGAAATAGAGCCGGGAGTTGACCTGCCTGCCGTCCATGAGGTGGGTCACCAGCGTCTCGAAACCGCTCAACCCGCCCACTTCGGCATCCGCCAGCGCCTCGAGGATCTCCCAGCTCGGGTCTTGGCTTCCGATGCCCGCGATCATGTTCTCGAGCTGGGGCTTGACCTCGGGCAGTGCCGACTCGTCTACCGTGATGTTGAGCTCATAGATGGACACCTGGAAGAGGTCGACAGCGTAGGTCTTCGTGCGTGCTCCCTCAGGGTCGTGCACCGAAACGCCCTTCGAGGCCGCGACACCGCCTTCTATCTCCGCGGCGGAGTCTTCGTCCAGCTTCCAGTCTGCCGGATAATCGAAGCTGTAGCCGTAGTCGGCATCGGTGTAGGTCTGGGCGCCGACCGGGCTCTCCGCCCCGGTGCCCGGCTCCTCGGCGCCGCAACTCACGTTGAAGCTGCACCCGGGCAACGTCCACGACAACAACACAGTCAAGACGACGGCGGCCATCGTGACCAGGGTCCATCGCCGTGCGCTCGTGCCCATTCGTCTCTCCCTCCGTCCGTAGGACGTCTTGTCACGCCACTTGTGCGCCCCATTGTGCCATGCCGGCGAAAAGCAGAGCGCCCTGGGTTACACTGGAGCGGACCCCGGGAGTCGCGCCGGGGAATGGCCGGGACTCGAGGGAGACTGCGATGGAAGCACGCATCATCGGACTCAAGGGATGTGGCAAGACCACCCTGGTGGCCGCTTTGGCCGAGGGGCGGGGCGAGGGTCACATCGCGACCGTACACGTGGGCGATGCCCGTGTGAGGACCCTGTCCGAGATATTCCAGCCCAAGAAGACCACCTTCGCCGAGTTCAAAGTGCAGGAAGTCGCGTGGCCAGAGGCTACCGGGCGCAAAGGGGAGATGGAGCGCTATCTGGACGCTCTCGCCGGCGGCCAGCTCTACATCCACGTGCTGCGGGCCTTCGACAGCGTCATGCTCGGCGAGCCGGCGCACCCGGCCGACGATCTGGACGAGCTCGACCGGGAGTTCGTGCTCGCCGACCTCATCCGTATAGAGCGCGCCTTCGAGCGGGCCAAAAAGGCGCCTCTGCCCGACTCGGGCAAGAAGGCGCTCGCCCGTTGTCAGGAGGCTCTGGAGGCCGAGACCCCACTCCGCGAGGTCGACTTCGACGAAACGCAACTTGGTTTCGTGCGCGGATACCAGTTCCTGACGCTCACGCCGCAACTCATCGTGGTGAACACCGAGTCAGAGAGCACCTGGGATCCGGCGACGTTCGGAAGCGCCTTGCGTGGACGGCACGTGCTCGCCTTTCCTTTCACCGATGCCCTCGAGGTGGCCCGCCTCTCCCTTGAGGAGCAGGAGGAGTACGCCGCTGCGCTTGGTCTGCCCGGCCCGGCAGCCGAAGTGGTCGCCCAGGCGGCCTTCTCGCAGCTGGGGCTCATCAGCTTTCTCACCTCCGGCAGCGACGAGGTGCGTGCGTGGCCCATCCGCGCGGGCGAGACGGCCCGCGAAGCGGCCGGCGCCATCCACTCCGACATCCAGCGGGGCTTCATCCGCGCGGAGGTGGTGTCGTTCACGGACTTCATGAGCCACGGCAGCAACATGAAGACCTGTCGCGACGCCGGGGTGTTGCGGGTCGAGGGGAAGGACTACATCGTTGCGGACGGGGACATAGTCAACTTCCGCTTCAACGTGTAGCTGGGGCCGCGAGGCCACGGCCCTCTCTCAGTGAGTGGCAGAACACCCCGCTACCCTCCCTGCGCAGCGCGCCAGACACCCGTGGGCGACAGAGACTGCTCCGGCAGGGCAGCGGGGTGTTCTGAGCCTCGCCGCATGGGGCCGCGGCCTCGCGGGCTGCATAGGAGGGTGGGCGCGGGGCCCTTCTTCACCAGCGCGCCCTCTCACCCTTTTTTCGCGGCGCGGCCAAGCGGCCTGAGGTTTGTCTTGACACCTAGCGTGGAATCACATCTAGGTAATGTTCATTCGAACGAAGCCAAGAAAGGAGTGCTATGGCTGAGCCCAAAGACGGTTGCGTCAAACCGGCAGGAGGCGTGCTCGGTGTTCCTCCGAGCAAAGGAACTGCAACGTCGAGCCCGGCCTCTGTGGCTGAGGAGGTGGCGCCGCAAGTGTTAGCGCGTGTAGGTAAACCGGCACCGGATTTCGAAGTCAACGCCTATGTCGATGGGGGCTTCAAGAACGTGAAGCTCTCCGACTACAAGGGCAAGTGGATTGTGGTCTGCTTCTACCCGGGGGACTTCACCTTCGTCTGACCGACCGAATTGTCGGCGGTCGCCGTCAAGTACCCCGAACTCAAGGCCATGGGCGTCGAAGTCCTTGCCATGAGTGTCGATTCC
>JAFGIH010000123.1 GCA_016929985.1 Thermoleophilia bacterium
GGAGGGCTCCCGGCCTCCGGGGGAGCGGTTCATGAAGGCGGCTACGCCGACGGCTCCCTACGGGTTGGAGGGTCTCTACTCCACCGTCGCGCCCGGACCGTCCGCCCCGGATCCCCAGCGCGAACCTGCGAGGTTGCTGTGGCAGGCCGGCCTGGTGGCGGCCCTGAAGGAGCGGAGACCCGAGGGTGTGCCCATCATCGCCGGATTGATAGGGTGCGGGGGACTGCCCGATGCCTACGTGGATGCGGCGCGTAAGTGTGAGGAGCTGGGCGTCGACCTGCTCGAAATCAACTTCCATTGCCCACTGCAGGCCGGACAGCATGATGGAGCGGAGAACGCCCTCGAGCAGCGCTTTCCTCCGGTCTCGCGGGGCGGTCTGCTGATCGAGAGCCCCGATGCCATAGAGGCCATCGTCAGGGGAGTCGCCGATGCCGTCAACATCCCGGTGGGGGTCAAGTTCTCCGCCGAGGTGGGCTTTCCCCGCATAGTGCGGCTGGCCAGACTGATCAAGGATGCCGGAGCGCAGTACATCAGCGTGGGAGGGGCGGCGGTGAGTATCGCTCCGCCCGACATCTACAACGGGGGCAGACCGCTCTGGCCCTTCGTGGACGGCAACCCGTTCTGTCTCACCTCCGGCTCGTGGATGCGGAGGGTCTGCTACCGGGATGTGGCGGCTGTGGCCGAGTTCGTACCCGGACTGGACATCATGGCCTCGGGCGGCCTGGTGACGCCCGAGCACTGCATCGAGGCCATGATGCTGGGGGCCTCCGTCACACAGCTCTGTACGGGCGTCATGGAGCAGGGGAGAGGTCTGCTGCGGCGCAGCAACGCGTTCTTGCGGGATTTCTTGGCCGGTCAGGGCTATGGTGGCGCCCAAGAGCTGGTCGGACTGGCCCGGCCCTACTTCAAGTACGCGGACGACCTCGATGTCATGAGTGGGCGGGTGTTCAGCACCGTGGACGAGACGAAATGCACCCACTGCATGCGCTGTCTGGACAATCTCTGTGTAGCTATCTTTTCGGAACAAGGTAGGATTACTGTCGACCGAGACAGGTGTACCGGTTGCGGGGCCTGCACGATCGTGTGCCAGGACGGCGCATTCCGGCTTGACAAGGAGACAGGAGACCACCTATGATTCGGCGATGGACGCTATGCTGAACTCGATACCGCCTAGTGAACTCAAGCCCGGCGATGCCGCCGACGAGAGCGGCAAAGGGTCCTACCTCCAATTGGTGCCCGCGGTAGATCAGGCCATCCGCCTCCTCTTCGCGCTGGCCAACACCGTGGGCGGGGAGGCCTCGCTCACAGAGCTCTCCAAAGAGGTTGGCATCAGTAAGAGCAAGGGGCTCGCCATCCTCAACACCCTGCGCAACGCGGGGCTCGTCAATCGTAGCGAGCGCACCAAGAACTACCGGCTGGGGCCCAACATCCTGCTCCTCACCCGGGCTCTCATGAACAACACCGACCTGTCCCAGGCGGTCTACCCGTACCTGGAGGAGTTGGCCGCGGCCACCGGTTGCAGTTTTCACCTGGGCATCGTGTCCGGGGAGACGCTGTTCGTGGTCGCGCGGCGGCACGCGCCTGGGGGCACCTACATCGCCGTCGACGTGGGCCATCGCTACCCGCTCACCTGGGGCGCTCACGGCCGCGCCTACCTCGCCAGCCTGTCGCCCGAGGAGTTTGAGCGTCGCATCGCTCAGACCTCCATCACGCAGGCAGGTGAGACCGACCGGGACGACATCGACCGTGACGTTCTTCGGGCTCAGGTCGAGGAGGCCCGCAGACTGGGTTACGGGGTGAGCCTGGGCACTACGTGGTCGGGACTCAACGCGGTCAGCGCGGCGATCACGGTGCCGACCATCGAGATGCCGGGAGGACAGCGGGCGATCGGCTTTCTGGTGGGCGTCGGCTCCTTCTCCGAGGAGCGGGCGCACGAGATCGGCCGCACGATGATGGAGGTGGCTGCGGACATGAGCCGCAACCTAGGCCCTATGTTCGGAGCCGTCAACCTGCACTTCCCGCTTTCGCGGCCACTGATGAGCTAGCCGGCGGCAGCCGCCCGCGACGGACACAGAAAGAAAGGACATCATGAGTAACGCGAGCCCCGAGGACACGAGACCCGACGCCACACAGCTCTTCGCACAGCTTTTCCAAAAGACCCGGTATGAGGACCTTCCCGCCGACGTGGTCAAGATAACCAAGGACCAGGTGCTCGACTTCTTCGGGGTCGCCCTGGGTGGTTCAGGGGAAGCCGCGGTACCCGAACTCCGCGACCTGGTGTTGGAGTGGGGCGGCGCGCCGCAGAGCACCATCTTCAAGTGGGGCGACAAGGTCCCGACGCCGAATGCCGCCCAGGTCAACGCCACCATGGCGCATTCACTCGATTTCGACGACGTGCACGAGGACGCCATCATGCATCCCGGCGTGGTCGCCATCCCCACGGCGCTCGCCATGGCCGAGTATGTGGGCGGGGTCAGCGGGCGCGAGTTCATCACGGCCGTCGCTCTGGGCACCGACTTCATCTGCCGCTGTGGCCTCGCCACCCGGCCGGGCGAGAGTATCCACCCCTACGGGTGGCACCTCACGACGCTCTACGGCTACATGACGGCCGCCTTTGTGGCCGCCCGCATCATGGGCTTGGACGAGCAGGCCATGACATACGCCGCCGGCATCGCCTATCACCAAGCCTCCGGCAACGGACAGCCGGTCAAAGACGGGGCGCACACCAAGCGCCTGGGCCCGGGCATGGCTGTGCGGGGCGGCATCGCCTCGGCGATGATGGCCAAGCGGGGCATCACCGGTGCTCACAACTGCTTGGAGGGCAAAGCCGGCCTCTACAAGGTCTACCACATGGGCGCCTACTCTCGGGAGAAGCTCATCGACGAGCTGGGCACCCGCTTCGAGGGCATCAACGTGTCCATCAAGCCCTATCCGTGCTGCCGGGGCGTGCACGCCTTCTGCGATGCCGGTCTGGCGCTGGCATCCAAATACGACATCCGGCCCGACGACGTGGAAAGCATCCTCATAGAGTGCGGAGAAGGCACCTACGGACTGCTCGGATCTCCGCTGGAGTTCAAGGCCAAGCCGCGCAACCCGGTGGATTCGCAGTTCAGCATCGTGTGGGGTGTGGGTTCGGCTCTGGCCCGGCGCCGCGTGTCGCTGGACGACTTCACTTGGGAATCCATCAAGAGCCCCGACATCCTCGGGCTCACGTCGAAGACCGACGTGCAGATAGA
>JAFGIH010000124.1 GCA_016929985.1 Thermoleophilia bacterium
CTCTTCCATCATCCGGTTGAGGATGGGCTGGAAGTCGGTCTGATCGAAGCCGAACTGGTCGGGCATCTTGGTGAAGGTGAAGCCGTTGGCGGGCCCGGCTTCGACCAACAGATCCATCGTCTCCTGGTGGATGGCCAGGATATCGCCGATACCGAGAACGTTCTTCCAACCATTCTCCATGATGACTTTCATGACGCCATCAGCCTGCACGGGCGGGCCTGCCGAGTTCATGACGCTCCACTTGTACTGGGTCCCCTTGAGCTGTTCGAGCGTGGCAGGACCGCCACCCACCATGGGGACTTTCATCTCTTCCGCGATCTGACGAGCCGGCTCCTGCATGTACTGGGCGAACGGGCCGATGGTCATGAAGACTTTGTCTTCTTGGATCAGCTTGTTGATGTTCGCGATGGCGTTGGGCACCTCAGAGGCGTCGTCGTACTGGACGATCTCTATCGGACGGCCGTTGATGCCTCCATTGGCGTTGACGTAGTCCACCTCACAGGCTACGCCCTGGGCGAACGAGCCACCCGGAGCGGCGCTGGAGCCGGTAAGGCTCACTGACAGACCGATCTTGATTGGTTCGCCTGTGGCCGGGCCGGTCGCCGTGGTGTCGGTGCTGGGAGCAGCCGTGGTGTCGGTGCTGGGAGCAGCCGTGGTGGTGGTGCTCGGTGCGGCCGTCGTGTCGGTGCTCGGAGCAGCCGTGGTGGTGGTCTCCTCATCCTCGCCGCAGGCCGCCGCCACCATGGCGACCGCCAGCACTAGGACGAGGAGCCCGATGACTAGGTAGCGCTTCTTCATTTGTTCCTCCCTGATTCTGCGTTCTGGTTGCATTAGCTTTCCTCTCCTGCCCCTGCCTGCCTGAAAGCGTGGCCTACTCGCGGGACGAACCCAGATAGCTGGCGCGCACGCGTTCATCCGATCCAAGTGCCTCCGCAAGGCCCGAGATGACGACGGACCCGTTCTGAAGAATGACTGCTCGATGGGCGAGAGCCAAAGCCATCTCCGCACTCTGCTCGACCATCAGCATGGTGAGACCCTCTTTGTTGAGCTTGGCCAACGACTCGAAGATGCGCTCGACCATCAGCGGCGCCAAGCCCATGGAGGGCTCATCCAGCAGCAGTAGCTGAGGCCTGCCGATGAGTGCCCTGCCGATGGCGAGCATCTGCTGCTCCCCTCCGGAAAGGGTCCCGGCGGGCTGCTTCCTCCGCTCCCCGAGCACCGGAAAGAGCTCATAGACGCGGGCGATGTCGTCCTTCAACGTGCTCCGCCAATCCTTGAGTCCGGAGCTCCCCACGATGAGGTTGTCCTCCACCGACAGGTCTCTGAACAGCCGGCGACCTTCGGGGACCTGGCACACACCGTGAGCGGCGATCTTGTTCGGAGCGAGATGAGTGATGTCGAAGTCTTGGTAGACCACCGATCCGGCGTTGGGCCGCAGCAGCCCGGAGATGGTGTGAAGCAGCGTGCTCTTGCCCGCCCCATTGGCGCCCAGGACGGCGACCACCTGTCCCTTGGGGACGGTGAACGAGACGCCTCGCAGGGCCTGGATGGCGCCGTACGAGGTGCTCAGATCTTTGACCACCAGCATGTCCTCAGGCGCGGGGCACTCCCCGGAGACGAGATCGCGAGTCTGGCAGAGGTCGCTGCCTCGCTCGTGCTTGACCCCCAGGTAGGCTTCGATGACTGCCGGGTTCTTCTGTACCGCCTCAGGCGAGCCCTCCGCGATGAGACGGCCATAATCGAGCACGTAGACGCGCTCCGATATGCCCATGACCAGCTCGATGTCGTGCTCTACGAGGAGGATGGTGGTGCCGGCGGCATTGATGTTGCGGATCTGCCGGACTAAGTACGCCCGTTCGGCGTCGTTCATGCCGGCGGCCGGTTCGTCGAGTAGGAGCAGGCGCGGTTCGGATGCAAGCGCCCGGGCTATCTCCACCAGGCGTTGCGATCCGTAGGGTAGGCCGGCGGCAGGTAGAGAGGCGCTGTCCTGCAGCCCTACCATGGCCAGCGCCCGCATGGCGCGCTCCCGGGAGGCTTTCTCTTCCCTGCGCTGATGGGGGAGCCCGAGACCCGCGGCCCATATCCCGGACCGTTCGTGATAGTGGCAGCCCACCAGGACGTTCTCCAGCACCGTCATGTTGACATAGATGCGCAGGTTCTGGAAGGTCCGCGCCATGCCCAGACGAGCGGTGTTCGCCGCGCTCATCCGGCTCACGTCCTTGCCGGCGAAGGACACTGAACCGGCTGTCAAGCGCTGCAGCCGGCTCACCGCGTTGAAGAGCGTGGTCTTGCCGGCTCCGTTCGGGCCGATCAGAGCCACGATCTCGCCCTCACGCACCTGCAGGGAGACTTCATCCACCGCCTTGAGACCGCCGAAGTGCACCGCGAGGTTCTCGATCTGCAGCAGGGGAGCGCCCGTGGCCGCAGCAGTCCTACGTTCCTGATGCTCTGCAGGCGCAGCCGCGACCGTAGCCTCGGTGCCTTCCGGCGCTTGGACCGCCGGGCTCACACCCGGCGGGACCGCGAGGGGGAGTCCAACCGACGTTTCGCACTGACCGGCCTGCTGGTCCTCCTCGGCCGCCACCAGGCATTCGGTGGACTCGCGCAGACGTTCCCGCTTGAACAGGGCCTTCAACCGGGCACGCTGATCCGGGCGCAGGGCGAACCCGGCCGGAAGGAAGATCAGGAGCACGATCATGATGATCGAGTAGATGACGCCCCTATACTGGTCGACGCTGGTGAACCCGTTGATCACCCAGGTCATGACAACGGCCCCTAGGACTGCGCCCCACACCGATCCCCCGCCCAGCATCATCATGACGATGGGCAGGATGGCCGTGGTGAAAGTGAAGCCGCGCGGGTCTACGGCCATGGTCACAAAGGCGAAGAGGCCACCGGCCAACCCACAGATGATGGCGCTGGTCACGAAAGCGAGGAGTTTCCAGTTCGCTGTGCGCACGCCGAGGCTCGACGAGGCGATCTCGCTGGTGGCCACGGCGCGCAGGGCACGTCCGGCCCGATACTTGAGGGCGCGGTCGACGAACAGGACGATGACTATCGCGACGATCCAAACCAGATAGTACTGGCGGAAGTTGGTGTTGATCATGAAGCCGAACAGGTTGAGCTTGGGGACGGGAGCCAACCCCGTGGCCCCACCGGTGATCGACCGCAACTGCAGCACCAGGACCAGGAAGATCTGACCCAGCCCAATGGTGGCCAG
>JAFGIH010000125.1 GCA_016929985.1 Thermoleophilia bacterium
CCGGGGATGGTCACGTCGGTGGCGATGGCCACGTCGGGGTCGAGGCCGTACGCGCTGGTGCGGGCGCCCTTCAGGCCTACTTCCTCCTGCACCGTGCCGACGGCCTGGATGGTGGCCTGCACCTTCTTTTTCTTGAGCATCTGGAGAGCCGACACCATCATCACGCAGCCGGCCCGGTTGTCGAGGGCCTTGCCGGTGACGAGGTCCTTGCCCATAGGGAGCAATTCCCGGTCGATGGTGATGGTCGCACCCACATCGACGCCCAGCGAAGCGGCGTCGTCGGCGCTGGTCGCTCCGCAGTCGATGAACATCTCTTTGATCTTGATGATGCGCTTGCGGTCCTCGGCGTCCATCATGTGCGGCGGTTTCGAGCCCACCACGCCGGGGATGCGCTTGCCGTCGCGGGTGAGGATGAGGACCCGCTGCCCGAGGATGGTCTGGTCGAACCAGCCGCCCAGTGGAACCACCCTGAGGAACCCGTCGTCGTCGATATGCTGCACCATGAGGCCGATCTCGTCCATGTGAGCGGCCACCATGACTTTCGGACCTTTCCCCGCGCGCACCCCCACCACGTTGCCCATCCTGTCGATTGTGACCTCGTCCACGAGAGGCTCCATCTCCTGGCGCAGCAGGTCGGCTACCTCGTCCTCGTACCCAGAGATGCCGTGGGCATCGGAGAACTTCTTGATCAGGGCGGCTATGTCGGTCATGTTCATCTCCTTGGAGGAGCCGCGCAGCGGCGGCTCAGACGAGGGTGCACAGTGAATCCATGTCGAGTATCAGGCCTGACTGGGAGGCCGGGTAGTCGAACCCGGACGACTCCAGGATCTTTGCGGCTTCGTCGGAAGACCATACTCCCGAGCCATACACGATCTCGTTGGCGATAGCGAAGGCATCTTGGGCGGCGAGGCCGGCGTTCACCCGCGCACAGAGCCGTAGGTACTCCGCCGTCGCGAGCGACTGCTCTGTGGTCGCGGCCGCCTTGCCGGCTAGGGCGGCGCCGGTCTCGGCGACGGCCGCCAGCCAGGCCAGTTGGAACATGATGTGCTGTCGCCGCGTGGCCTTCGTCTCGTGCGCTTGTTGGATAAGGCGGTTGAGAAGCCGCAGCATCTGGGCGATGGCGTCGGCTTTCAGATCGGGGCAACGTTTGTGCGCTGAATCCATCTCCTCGGCAAGCAGCCCGTAGAAGGCGCCCTTAGACTGCACCGTCGTCTTCCAGCGGAACGTGCTCACGATGAGCTGCTGGATCTCGCTGGTGCCCTCGTAGATGGTGGTGATCTTCACGTCGCGCTTGATCTTCTCGACGTCGTACTCCCGCACGTAGCCGTAGCCGCCCAGTGCCTGGATGGCGGCGTCGGCGCAGGCATTGGCGGTCTCGGTGGCGAAGAGCTTGGCGATGGAGCCCTCCGGTTGCAGGTCGGACTCCCCGGCGTCCAGCCGGTTGGCCACCTCTTCGATATGGGCCCGTGCCGCTTCCAGCTTGGCCACGTAGGGGACTATCAGCCGGTGCGTGTAACCCTGCTTCTCGATGAGAGGCGAGCCGAACTGCACCCGCTCCTTCGCGTAGGGGACGACCTTCTCGAGCGCCGCCACACCCGCTCCCAGCCCGAGCGCGGCCACCATGAGCCGTGTGTAGCCGAAGACCTGGTTGGCCTGGGTGAGACCCTGCCCGGGAACGCCGCCCACCAGGTTCTCGGCGGGGACGAGCACGTCGTCGAAGCGGAGGGCTACCGTGTTGGAACTGCGGATGCCGTGCTTCTGCTCGGGCTTGCCGGGCGAGAAGCCCTTCATGTCCTTCTCGAGGATGAAGAACGACGGTCCTTCGGGCGCCTGGGCGAGAACGGTGAGAAACTCGGCGTAGCCGCCGCTGGAGATGAACTGCTTGGTGCCGTTGATGCGGTAACCGGTGACGCCCCCCTGGTCGTCGACGACCGGCGTCGCGGTGGTCTTCAGATTGGAGAGGTTGCTGCCCGCCTCCGCCTCGGTGACGGCGTAGGCGACGAGCGCCCCCTCGGCGACCTTGCCGAGCCACTTGCGTTTCTGTTCGTCGGTGCCGCCCACCAGGATGGGGTCGCTCCCCAGGTGGACTACCAGGAAAGCCGTCGCCACCCCCAGGCAGATCTTGCCCATCTCTTCAGACACGGCCGCCATGTCGCGAGCGCCGCCGCCCAGACCGCCGTACTCCTCGGGTAGGAAGAGCAGCTGCAATCCGATGCCGGGCCCGAGAAGCTCGCGGATGACCTCTTCCGGGAAGATCTCACCTTCGTCGTACTCACGGATCTTCTCGGGCGTGAGCGCACGCTCACGGATCTGTCCGAGCAGATCGAGGATCATGCGGCGTTCTTCGATGGGTAGTCCTGCCGGCGTCACATCCACCTCCAGTCTCCGGGCCGGGTGCACAGGCGCGAGAGTACCACAGGGTACGGTACACTTGGACCGACCTACAGACTCCCGTCTACGAGCGGGGCCGGACGGCCCCGACGGCAGGCATGAGTACCACCGACGAGCTCAGACAGCAGATCAAGCACGCTCCGGACCTCCCCGGGGTCTATCTCTACCGTGACGCCGCCGGGGATGTGCTGTATGTGGGCAAGGCTCTTTCTCTGCGCAAGCGCCTCGCCAACTATCTTCCGGCCCTGGGTGGCGATGCTACCCGGCTGCCCGCGAAGGTGAACGAGATGATGGGCCAGGCGGCCACGGTGGAGTGGATCGTGACCACCAACGAGGTTGAGGCGCTGCTGCTCGAGCACAACCTCATCAAGCAGCACAGGTCGCCGTTCAACATCCGTCTCCGCGACGACAAGTCGTATCCGTACATCATGATCACCATGCAGGACGAGTTCCCCCGGGTGGTGTTCACCCGGCAGCCCCACCGCCGCGGCAATGTGTATTTCGGGCCCTTCTCCAATGCCGCCAAGGTGCGGGACACGCTGGACGCGCTATCCAAGGTGTTCCCCCTGCGGACCTGCCGTGGCCATCAACCGGGCCGGCACTCGGGCTCCCCGTGCCTGCAGTTCCACATCAACCGGTGCCCGGGGCCCTGCCTGGGGACGGTGGACGCCGGTGAATACCGGAGCGTCATCGACCAGGTGGTGGATTTTCTGAGTGGGCGCGAGAAGAAGGTATTGGCCCGGCTGGAGCAGTCGATGCAGGAGGCGGCTGTCAGGCAGGACTTCGAGACCGCCGCGGTGTTCCGCGACCGCGTGGAGGCGCTCCGGCACGTGCTCGAGCGCCAGCAGATCGAGTCGAGCACGCTGGGGTCGGCAGACGTCACCGGACTTGCCGTGGACGATTGGGGGGCTAACGTGCAGGTCTTCATCACCCGTGATGGGAAGCTCGCCGACCGGCGCAGCCTCACCTTCGTGAATGTCGCGGGAGCCGACGAACAGGAGGTCTTCGAGCGGTTCGTGGCCGAGTACTACGGCACTTCGCCGCTGGTGCCGGCGGAATTGATCGTTCCCGGGGGGGTCCACGACACCTCTCGGGTGGCCGCCTTCCTGGAACGGCTGCGCGGAACGCGGGTGGAGGTGCGGCAGGCGGAGCGCGGCGACAAGCGCAGGCTGCAAGAGTTGGCCGGTCGGAACGCCGCCCTCGCGCTTGCACACGAACGTCTGCGCGAAGAGCGCACCCGGGAGAGACGGTTGGGGGCCCTTACGGCTCTGGAGAGCGCCTTGGGCTTGGGGAACCCGCCCATGCGCATCGAGGGGTTCGACATCTCCAACCTGGGGGCGGAGAACATCGTGGCCTCCATGGTGGTCTTCGAGGGCGGGGTGCCGAAGAAGAGCGACTACCGCAAGTTCGCGATCAGATCGACCGCCGGGCAGGACGACGTGGGTTCCATGCACGAGGCGTTGTTCCGCCGCTTCTCGCGTGAGGGGTCCGCTGAGAGGCCGTATGACCCGTCCTTCGAAGCCGTCCCCGACCTCATTCTGATCGATGGGGGCAAGGGGCAGCTGGGGGCGGCGTTGACGGCGCTGCGCGAAA
>JAFGIH010000126.1 GCA_016929985.1 Thermoleophilia bacterium
CTGGTGGGCATCATCACCGAGTCGCATCTCTTCCAAGTCATGCTCGAGCTGTTCGGCGCTCGGACGGCCGGCGTGCGGGTCATGGCGCGGATCCCTCATGAAGCGGGGGTCTTGGCGAAGATCACCAGCGCCATCGCGGGTGTGGGCGGTCAGATCGAGGCCTTGGGCCTGCACGGCGATTCGCAGACGGTCACCTTCAAGGTCGTGAACGCCGAGAAAGAGTACATCGTGACCGCTGTGCAGCCGTACGTCACCGAGATAGTGGATGTGCGCGTCTCGTCGGGCGCACCGAAGAAGGACTGACAAGCCACCGGCTGTCGCCATACTGAAGAGAGTTTCTCGGGGGTGTCTCGGTGCGACCGGGACCCCCGGGCTGGGGCCATAGGCGCGGTCGCGCCGCGACCTCGGGTCACTTACTTCTGTTCTCGAGTTCCTGCTTGCACAGCCGGACACCCACCATGGCGTCACTGGTCCAGAGGTCGGCTCCCACATAGTCGGCGACCCGTTGGTCGATGGTGCTGCCTCCGATGACCAGGATGGGCGCCTTCTCTAACTCCTCCGCCCGCTCCCGAAAGAGCACCACCGTGTCGTGCATGGACGTGAAGGCTATGGACAAGAGGCCGGAGAGTCCCACTATGTCAGGCTTGAGACGCTTGGCGGCTTCAAAGAAGTCTTGGGGCGGCACGTTCTCGCCCAGATCTTCCACCGTGAACCCGAAGGTCTGGAAGGCAAGCGCGGCCATGTTCTTCCCGATGTCGTGTATGTCGTGGGCGACGGTGCCCAGCAATACCAGACCAGAAGCGTCGCCCCGCATCTCGTTCTCCAGGCCCGGCTGGGCGAACTCCATGACGCCCCGGAAGATCTCGCCTGCCATTATCAGCCCGGCGAGGTAGATGTCGCGTTGTTCGTATCGCTCGCCCACGGTTCGCAAACCGGCCTCCACGGCGCGGACCACGTTGACGGAACTCTCGCCGGCGGCCAGTGCCTCCTTTGTGAGGCGGATGACTTCCTTTTCGACCAACTCGGCGACTGCAGTGGTTATCGCTTCGAGTCTTTGCGAATTCGGACTTGATGCCTCGTTCACGTGGATGTCCCCATCGCTTGGCCGAGAGCAGCCCCGAAGTGAGTGGTCAGCTGGAACTGGTCGGCGCGGCAGAGGAACCGGCCCCAGCTGAGTGGTTGGCCGTCGAAATCTTGAAACAGGCTCTCTAGGCAGAAGGCGGGAGAGCCCTCCACTACTTCTAGGAGTTGGGATGCCGTGGCATCCAGGCTGACGGCCCGGATGGTCAACCGGCCGCCGGGCAACCCGTCCACCTGAGGGGAGTGGAGAAGGCCCTCAAGGGATGTGACCTGTAGCTCCGCCTCAACGAGCGGGCGGTGTTCGTCATAGACCACATGCTCCATCTGATAGATGAGGGGTTCTTCATGACGGTGGATGAGCCGTCGCATGTAGACGATGGGATCCTCCGGCGCGAGGCTGAGGACTGAGGCAACGTCGTCACCTGCCGGGATGATGCGCGCTTCGAGCAGGAGGACGTCCACCGAAGCGTCGTCGGTCCAGAGATCGGTGATCTCCTGAAGCCGGAACACAGCTTCGCCCATGCCGAGCGGACGCACGAACGTTCCCTTGCCCTGGGTAGTGGTCACCAACCCTCGATCGAGCAGTATGGTGATGGCTCGTCGCACCGTCATGGGGCTGACCCCGTACTGAGAGCGAAGCTGGGGCTCGGTGGGGAGTTGGTCCCCGGCGCGGTAGACCCCGGCTGCTATTTGGTCGGAGAGAGTATTGGCGATACGGAGGTAGGCCGGTTCGTGTGAACGGCGGGTCCGGGCGCGTGCACCCTTACGGACCTGCCTGTCGACTGTCTCTGCCACTCCCGCCATGGCTCCTTTCGGTCGCATGCGTCACAAAGCATATAGCACAGCAAGGCGAAAAGTCTATATAAAGTCTACGTATCTAGTCCAACCCGCCCGTGGGCCGCCCGCACGGGCGCACAGGCTGCTTGGATGACGCGCAGGTGCCGCGTCCCCGAATAGGGCAGGCCGATTCCGGGTAGTTGCAAAATTATCTATATAACTTTATCCTATTCCTTACTACGAACGACATCCATGGAGCATGCCGATATGAAGAGTGACATCGAAATCGCGCAGGAAGCCACTCTGATCCCCGTGACTGAAGTCGCGGCGGGCTTGGGGCTCGACATCGACGACATCGATCTCTACGGCAAGTACAAGGCCAAGATCCACACCGAGGTGCTCGAACGCCTGAAAGACAAGCCGGACGGTAAGTTGGTGCTCTGCACCGCCATCACGCCTACCCCCGCGGGCGAAGGTAAGACTACCACCAACGTGGGCCTCTCGATGGGCCTCAACAAGATCGGCAAAAAGGCCGTCTGCACGCTGCGCGAGCCGTCGCTCGGTCCCTGCTTCGGCATCAAGGGCGGGGCGGCCGGTGGTGGATATGCCCAGGTGGTCCCCATGGAGGACATCAATCTGCACTTCACCGGCGACATCCACGCCATCACCACCGCCCACAACCTCTGCGCGGCTGTTCTCGACAACCATCTTTTCCAAGGCAACGAGCTCAAGATCAATCCCAACGACGTCTCCTGGCCGCGGGTCGTCGATCTGAACGACCGGGCGCTGCGCCAGGTCACCATCGGCCAGGGCGGCGAGGGCGTGGAGCGGAGGACCCGCTTCGACATCAGCGTTGCCTCTGAGGTGATGGCCATCCTGTGCCTGGCTACCGACATCGAAGATCTCAAAGCCCGGCTCGACCGCATCATTGTGGGGGCGACCCTGTGGGGCCGCAAGGTCACGGCCCAGGACATCAAGGTCTCGGGTTCCATGGCCGCGCTTCTCAAAGACGCCTTCATGCCCAACCTGGTGCAGACCCTCGAGAACACCCCGGCCATCATCCATGGCGGTCCGTTCGCCAACATCGCTCACGGCTGCAACTCGGTGCAGGCTACGCGCATGGCCCTGAAGCTCGGAGACTACTGCATCACCGAGGCCGGTTTCGGCGCCGACCTAGGGGCCGAGAAGTTCTTCGACATCAAGTGCCGCTATGCCGGCCTGGAGCCCGACTGCGTCGTCCTGGTGGCGACCATCCGCGCCCTC
>JAFGIH010000127.1 GCA_016929985.1 Thermoleophilia bacterium
AGGATGCGTCTCGTGTTATCGGCGGGAGCCACGCCAGAGTTCACGGTGCCGTCGCGCCCGTTCACCACTACCCGGCAGGGCCCGCGCCGCGAGCGGAAGTCTACAGTCCACAACGGATAGTAGAGGAGAGCGGTCGATTCGCGGAAGGCGAACAGATGGCTGTCGGGCGACATGGCGCCGGCAGAAGGCTGGAGCGCTGCCCTGCGGCCCCTCTCGGCCACCTCCTTACCCGTGCCCCCCTCAGCCAGGACGTTCGCGTCTGAGTCCAACTCCCCGGCCAGCAGCGGCAACAGCAGCTCGCGCCCCGTCACCCGTGGGCGCGTCGCCCCCAGGGCCTCGAAGTCGGTCGCCGGCTGATAGAAACGGCGCTCCTGCAGGCGGCTTTCTTTGACCACCTCTTCCGCCAGACGGAGCTCCATGCGGCCGGTCTCTTCGTTCTTCGCGTCGGGCACGAACTCGGCGACGGTGCGCAGCTTCCGGCCGAACTCCCATCCCGCCAGCAACAGCCGGTGCTCCCAGATGGGGGCATAGGTCAGTTGAGCGTCGCCCAGTTGCGCATCGCGCGCCTCCTTGGCGATCCCAGGGTGCTCGCCCAGCCAGGTGGCAGCGGCAGCGGCTGCCTTGAGCCGGTTGAGACGCGTGGGGAAGTACCAACGCGAGACGCCCCCGTGCTCCCTCACCATCACCCGCACACCGCAGCGACGGCAGACTAGGATGCGGCGCCCTTCACGCACGCTAAGAGGCCCGGCGCACTGCGAGCACTGCACCGAGCGCAACACCTCCTCCTCGACACCCACGGGGGCTTCGGGGGAAAAAGGCACCGGCGCCGGGACTGCGGCGAGCGCGCGTGCCTGCGCGTTGCCGGGCGCCCGGTCGCGTGTCAAAGTGGATCCGCAGAAGGCACACACCGCCATGTCGGCATACCCGGGCATCGCGACCGGCGCCCCGCACTGCGGGCAGGCGATCTCTGTGGTGTCGTTCGCCGATCTGTCCATGGTGCTGCTAGTCTACCGCCTCAGGGGAGACTGTAGCCGCGTGCCATGGCACACGCATCGGCGACGTCACGTATCGCTCAAACAGACCTCGAGACTCAAGCGTAGCGGAGCACCCCGGCGACACTGCCCAGCTCCTCGAGCACCGGGATGTTCTCGCCCACCTCCACCTGTCCGTTCTGGGAGATAGCTAGGCGCACGATCTCGCCCACCGCATCGTCGATGGCGATCGTGGGGCCGCCACACGCCGGACAGCGTTCGGCGGCGACCAGTCCCACCCATCCACACGCCAGACAGCGCCATCCAGGCACCCGGTAGTTGCGGTCGACAAGCAGGGTTTGAACCTGATGGCGCCCCACCGCGCCCAACACATCGTCGAAACCGGAGACTCCCCGGCCTCCGTGCCCCAGACCCTCGTTGATGCGAGCTGCCAGCGCCACCATCTCTTCGTGCCTAGCCGCCTCGACGGCCTGGCGGGCGCTGACCGCCATCTGACCTGTGCTCGCCGCGGCGTCAAAGGATATCTCCGCGACGACCATGGCTGCCACGCTGGCCGGCAGCGTGCGCCGGAACGCGCTGGCGATGTCGTGCTGAGCGCAGAGGGCCGCCCGCCGGACGCCCGAAGCTTCCAGGAGTTTGGCCAGCGACGCTCCCACCTCCTTGAAGTGCAGATCGACGAGGCTGTCTTGACGAGCGGCTGCGTAATACCTCTTGATGGATACCTCCCCGGTCTCGCGATCGCTGCTGCGCAGCCACGGACCGGTCAGATCGTCCTCTTGGGCCACTCCCCATTCGTCGACCAAGTACAGACTCGATTCGTCGCGGCTTACCATGACGATGACGAACGGTTCGAGCAGCGCCAGCGCGTGCGCCACGGGACGCACGTGAGGTGACGGTTCGATGACGAAACGGTTCAGGAGCCTGAACGGCAACTCGACGCGCTCGTGCAGGCCGGCCCTGCCATCGACGAAGAGGGCGAGGCCCTCAGTCTGCGGGGCCACGTCATACCGCACCACATCGAGCATAGAGTCGAGATCGGTCTGAAGAAGGCGTTTCTCTTCCTTGGAAACCCCACGCTCCTTGGTGACTCGGTTGAACTCACTGCGCAGGAATGAGGGAGCTGACACTCGCCAGTCGTCCAACCGGCTCGTGGATAGGGTGGCGCTCAGTATCGAGCCGTGAGACGCCTGGATGCCGGCAAGCGACTTGAGCTTCTCTCTGGCTCCCGAAGCACTGTCGATCATTCCGCACCGCCTCCGCGCTCTTCAGGACTGTTCGCCGGTTCACCTGCCCCCGCTTCATCGCCGGCCTCCGCCGCTGTGACGTCATCCCCGGCCTCTTGCTCATGCTGACTTACCGTGCGCGCCTCCTGATCGCGAAGAGATTGTTCCCTCCGCCACCGCTCCTCCCGGTCCCGGAACTTGTCCACCAGGGCTCCCTTACCCTTGTCATGGGACGCCTCGGACATGTTCACGGTGCCCAGATCGGAGAGCGACGCCTTCATCTTTTGCGTGGGAGTGAGGGGGCGCTCTCTGCCGGAGCGTTCGACCTTCTTGTCGGCCATCCTGTCCCCTTTCGGTTCCTAGAAGGTGCGGCCTGTGGTCGCCGAACGTGTGTTGGGATAACTACCCACCCACGGGGCGGACCTAACACCGAGGTTTGTGTTTTGGCCTCGGATTGACATATTGTGAGAAGCGACGAATCACTCGTTCTCCGGAGGAGTTTTCTCCATGGAAGACTTTGAGAAGTTAGGTGCGTTCTACCTGGGCCGCGAGTACGATCTGGCCAAGAAGGAGACGGGCGGTCCTCTCCTCTACGACTCCAAAGACCTTGTCACCCACGGCATCTGCGTCGGCATGACAGGCAGCGGGAAGACGGGGCTCTGTATCGGGCTGCTCGAAGAAGCGGCTCTGGATGGAATCCCATCCCTGATCATCGACCCCAAGGGCGACATGGTCGATCTGCTCCTCACCTTTCCCGAGTTGCGCCCAGAAGACTTCCTCCCATGGGTCAACCAGGAAGAGGCGGCCAAGCAGGGTCTCGAGGCCGACGAGTTCGCCAAGCAACAGGCCGAGACCTGGCGCAAGGGACTGGCCGACTGGGGGCAGGACCCCGATCGCATACGGCGGCTGAAAGACTCCGCCGACTTCACCATCTACACGCCCGGTTCCAGCGCCGGCCTGCCGGTGAGCATCCTGAAGTCGTTCGCAGCCCCCGCGCCGGCCGTAAGGTCGGACGACGAGGCCCTCCACGACCGCATCAACACCGCGGTGACGAGCATCCTGGGCTTGGTGGGAGTGAACGCCGACCCCATCCAGAGCCGCGAACACATCTTGCTCTCCAGCCTGTTCGACACGGCTTGGTCCGCCGGCAACGATCTTGACCTCGCGGGCCTCATCCACCAGATCCAGGAGCCCCCCTTCACCCAGGTAGGCGTGCTCAGCCTGGAATCGTTCTATCCCAGGAAAGACCGGGCGGCGCTCGCCATGATGCTCAACAACCTGCTGGCGGCGCCCACCTTCCAGTCATGGCTCGAAGGGGAGGCGCTCGACATCGGGGAGATGCTCTTCACGAAAGAAGGCAAGCCCCGGGTGACGATCTTCTCCATCGCCCACCTCAGCGACAGCGAGCGCATGTTCTTCGTTTCGCTGCTGCTCAACGAGGTGCTGGGCTGGGTGCGCGCCCAGCCGGGCACTGGGAGCCTGCGCGCCATCATCTACATGGACGAGATCTTCGGCTTCTTCCCGCCGGTGGCGGAACCACCCTCAAAACGGCCGCTGCTCACGCTCCTCAAGCAGGCCCGGGCCTTTGGGGTCGGGGTCCTCCTGGCCACCCAGAACCCAGTGGATCTCGACTACAAGGGTCTCGCGAACGCCGGCACGTGGTTCATCGGCCGTTTGCAGACCGAGCGCGACAAGGCCCGGCTGCTCGAGGGACTGGAGGGAGTAGCGGCGGGCACCGAGGCCAAGTTCGACCGCGGCAAGATGGAGGAGACCCTGGCCGGACTGGGCAAGCGAGTGTTCCTGCTCTACAACGTGCATGAGAGCGCCCCCGTGACATTCCAGACGCGGTGGGCGCTGTCGTATCTGGCAGGTCCGCTCACTCGGGCTCAGATCAAGACCCTCATGGATCAGCGCCGACCCGCGAAAGAGGCGCCGCAGCTCACCGAAGCAGCGGCCGCGACGGCCGAGAGCGTAGCCGCGGCGACAGGCGGAGTGAGCACAGAGACAGCAGGAGGAGCGATGACATCCACGCCCGGCGATCAACCGCCCGTTCTACCCCCGGAGATCCCACAATACTACCTGCCGCTTCGCGGCACGACGCCGGCCAGCCCCAAACTGGTGTACCGGGCCGGCGTCTTGGCGGCCGCCACGGTCAACTTCGTCAGCACGGGCACCGGCGCCAGCAGTTCCAGAAGGGTACGGCGGGTCGCCGAAGCGCCTGAAAGCGCTCTGGCTCTGAACTGGGAAAACGCCCGCGAATTCGAGCCCACCCTGGAAGACCTGGACCGTCAACCCTATCCCAACGCAAGCTTCGCTCCCCTGCCGGCGGCCATGAGCAAGCTCGCCTCGTTCCGTACCTGGGGGGCCGACTTCTCCGACTGGGCTTTCCGGACGCAGACCGAGGAAGCGTTCAAGAGCGCCGGCTTCAAATTGACCTCGGAGCCGGGGGAGACCGAAGACGACTTCCGGAGACGGCTCGAGAAGGCGGCAAAGGCCGAGCGCGACGAACAAGAAGAGAAGATACGCAAGCAGTACGCCACCAAGAAGTCCACGCTCGAGCAGCGGCTGCTGAGAGCGGAGCAGGCCAAAGAACGTCAGGCCGAGCAATCCAAGGGGCGCAGGCTCCAGACGATGATCTCCTTCGGTGCGACCATCCTCAGCATGTTCACCGGCAGTAAGAAGCTCAGCAGCGGCACCCTGGGCAAGGCCACCACCACCATGCGCGACGTGGGACGCAGCATCGACGAGGGTGGCGACGTCAAACGGGCCGAGGAGACGCTGGCGTCCATCAAGGACAAGATGGCCGACCTGGAGACCGAAGAGCAGGAGGCGATCGATTCTCTCGAATCGAAGTTCGACACGGCGAGCGAGGACCTCGAGAAAGTGCTCATGCGGCCTCGCAAGAGCGACATAACCGTGGATTCCTTGGGGCTGGTCTGGATGCCTTACTGGCAGGACGACACCGGCGCGCTGACGGGAGCATGGGAGTAAATAGCGCGGCAATGGGGAACCCGATGGTGTAGCAATTGGACGAAAGGAGAGGCAGGGAATGCTGAAGGAATTCAAGGCTTTCGTCGACAAGGGTAATCTGGTCCAGCTGGCAGTCGCCTTCATCATGGGCATCACGTTTGCCACCGTTATAACCTCGCTGGTAAACGATGTCATCATGCCGGCGGTAGGCCTTGGACTGGGCGGAGTCGATTTCAACAATCTCTACGCGGTGATCAAGGAGGCTCCCGGCGGGGTGTCGGTCGATGGCATGACTTTGGAGGCGGCCAGGGAGGCCGGCGCGGTGGTCATCGGCTATGGCGCCTTCATCAACGCCATCATCGTGTTCATCATCGTGGCCCTGGTGCTCTTCTTCATAGTGAAAGCCTACGCGAAGACGCAGAAGCCGGCCGAGGTCAGCACGAAGGACTGCCCCTTCTGCAAGTCCAGCGTGCCGCTGGCGGCTACCCGCTGTCCGCAGTGCACCTCCGAGCTGCCTGCTGAGAAGTAACCCGGCAAGATCTCGGCACCGAGCAAGTCCGTCCGCTGGGGCGGGGCGCATGCGCCCCGCCCCAGCGTCTTTCTGCCCGTATACTCTGCCGCACCATGGCTGAGCAACTCCCCGACGACGACCGAGCGTTCTTCGCCACCTGCCCCCGTAACACGGAGGGTCTGCTGCTGGACGAGCTCCGCGCCCTG
>JAFGIH010000128.1 GCA_016929985.1 Thermoleophilia bacterium
ACCGTGCGGGCCCGCTGGATCGGCAGCCAGATCACCGCCTCGCTGCGCACGCTGGGCGGCGGGCAGATCCCCGAGTACATCGAGCTCTGCGAGCAGACCCGCGCCGAGGCCTTCGCCTGGATGGTGCAGCACGCCGAGCAGATGGGCGCCAACGCGGTCATCGCCGTGAAGTACGACGCCACCGACCTGGGCAACAACATGACCGAGGTGCTGGCCTACGGCACCGCCGCCGTGGTCGAACCGGAGCAGTAAGGGCCGCCGGATTCCTTCCGCAGTTACCCGAGGAACGTGTACGCCGATTCCTTGTGCTGGGTGAGGTCGAGGCCGATCAACTCGTGGTCCTGACTCACGCGCAATCCCATGAGCTTGTCGACCAGCTTGAGCAATAGGAATGAGACCACGAACGAGAAAACCGCGGTGACCACGACCGCGACGAACTGCACCAGCAACTGCCGCGCTCCCGAGTGAAAGAGCCCATCGGCTCCGTTCGCATTGACAGTCACCGTTGCCCAGAGTCCCACCGCCAACACGCCCCAGATGCCGGCGACGCCGTGGATACCGAAGGCGTCGAGGGAGTCGTCGTACTTGAACTTGGCCTTCACCACCATGACGCTCGCGTAGCAGAGCGCGCCGGCAACGGCGCCGATCCCGAGAGCCGCCAACGGACCGACGAAACCGGCGGCGGGCGTCACGGCAGCCAACCCCGCGATCAAACCAGAAAGAAGCCCGAGAGTGGTCGGCCTCTTGGCCACCCGCCAGTCCAGGACCACCCAGGCCAGCGCACCCGCCATGGCGCCCAACTGCGTGGTGACGAAGGCGAGCGTGGAAAGAGCACCGGAACTGAGCGCGCTACCTCCATTGAAGCCGAACCAGCCGAACCACAAGAGAGAGGCGCCAAGCACCACGAAGGCCAGGTTGTGGGGCGTACCCGTTTCGGGATATCCGTGACGCCTGCCGACCACCAAAGCGGCCGCGAGAGCAGCCATCCCCGCGCTGATGTGCACAACCGTCCCGCCGGCGAAATCCAGCGCCCCGTACTCGCGAAGGAAGCCGCCGTCCCCCCACATCCAGTGCGCCAAGGGATCGTAGACGATGGTCGACCAGAGCACCGCGAAGACAAGAAAGGCGCTGAACTTCATGCGCTCGGCGAACGCCCCGATGATGAGCGCCGGCGTGATGACCGCGAACATCAACTGATACACCATGAACAGCATATGCGGGATGGTGGCAGCGTAGGTGGCGTTAGGCTCGAGCCCGACGCCCTGCAGCCCGGCGAATGACAGCCCCCCGATCACCCCACCATGGTCGGGCCCGAAGGCCAGGCTGTACCCGAAGAGCACCCACTGCAGGCCGATCACGCAGACCGCGGTGAGGCACTGCATGAAGACGGAGAGGATGTTCTTCCTGCGGACCAGGCCGCCGTAGAAGAAGGCCAGCCCCGGAGTCATAAGCAGCACCAGGGCTGAGCTCATCACCATCCAGGCAGTATCACCACTGTCGATCAAAGCACGCTCCCCTCATCAAGATCGGCCGCGCCCTCCGGGCGTACGGTTCTAAGCCAGCGCCGAGACCCCGGTCTCGCCGGTGCGGATACGGATGCATTCATCCATCTCGAGCACGAAGATCTTGCCGTCGCCGATGTTGCCCGTGTACGCGCCGCGGGTGATGGCGTCGACCGCCTGCCAGACGTTGTTGTTGCTGACGGCCAACTCAACCTTGATCTTATGGAGTAGCCCGCCTTTCTCCACGTGGCTCCGGTAGACCTCAGCGATCCCCTTCTGCCGGCCGCGGCCCATGACGTCGGAGACGGTGATGAGGAAGATCTCCTCTTCCTCCAGGGCGGCCATGACCTCGTCCAATCTGTCGGGCTGGATGATGGCGATGATGTACTTCATGGTGCTGGCTCCTGCTCGGCGCTGTCCGCAACGGCCCTGCGTCCCGTATGAGACATGACGGAATCAATTACACCGCGCGGGAGAGCAGAAGGGAATCGCCGTTAGTCCAACAGAAGACCGCCGAGCTTGGCCATATGTAGCAAGAGGACAGCCAGCGGGGACCCGGCACACCGCCGGGCCCCCGCGACCTGAACCGCTGTGCTGCCGCGCTACCCGATCGCCACCGGGCCCGTCTCGCCGGTGCGGATGCGCAGGCACTCCTCCAGATCAAGGACGAAGATCTTGCCGTCGCCGATGTGCCCGGTACGCGCTCCCCGGGTGATGGCGTCGATGGCTCGGTCGAGGAATGAGTCGTTCACGGCGATCTCGATCTTGGCCTTCCGCAGCAACCCGCCCCGTTCGACGTGGCTCCGGTAGACCTCGGCCACGCCCTTCTGCCGCCCGCGGCCTACGACATCGGAGACCGTGATGAGGTTGACGTCTTCCTCTTCCAAGGCGGCCATGACTTCGTCCAAGCGATCGGGTTGGATGATGGCGATGATGTACTTCATGATCCCGCTCCTTTCTCGCCGGCCTAGCCGACCAACGTGTAGGCGGATTCGCTGTGCTGGGTGAGGTCCAGACCGATATTCTCGTGGTCTTCGTTCACCCTGAGGCCGATGACCTTGTCGATCACCTTGAGCAGTACCCACGAGACCACGAAAGAATAGGCGGCGCACACCGCGAGGGCGGCAAGCTGTTTGACGAGCAGCATCCCTCCCCCATGGAAGATGCCGTCGAATCCCGCCGGGTTGATGGCCGTGGTGGCCCAGAAACCGGTGAGCAAGGCCCCCACCATGCCGCCGATGCCATGCACGCCGAATGCGTCGAGCGAGTCGTCGTAGCCGAGCTTGTTCTTCACTATGACCACCGCTACGTAGCAGACGAGACCGGCCAGGGCGCCGATGCCCAGCGCTCCCAGCGGGGTCACGAAACCTGAGGCAGGCGTGATGGCTACCAGACCAGCCACGGCGCCCGAGATGATGCCGAGAGCGGTAGGACGCTTGCGGGTGATCCACTCGAGTACCGCCCAAGCTACGGCGGCTGCTGCCGCACCAAGGTGGGTGGCCACGAACGCCGACACGGCGAGTCCACCGGAGGTGAGCGCGCTCCCTCCGTTGAAGCCGAACCAACCGAACCACAGGAGGGCGGCGCCCAGGATGGCGAACGGCAGGTTGTGCGGCGGAGAGATGTCCGGGTAACCCTTGCGCCTGCCGATGACCAGCGCGGCCGCCAGGGCCGCCATGCCCGCGTTGATGTGCACCACGGTGCCACCGGCGAAGTCGAGAGCTCCGAAGTCGCGCAGCCAGCCGCCGACGCCCCACACCCAGTGGGCCATGGGATCGTAGACGATGGTGGCCCACAGCAGCGAGAAGACGAGGAAGGCGCTGAACTTCATGCGCTCTGCGAAGGCCCCCACGATGAGGGCAGGGGTGATGATCGCGAAC
>JAFGIH010000129.1 GCA_016929985.1 Thermoleophilia bacterium
GGGTGCTTTGGGATCGAGGTCGCGGAAGGCCACAAAATCAGCGTCTTCCAACACAACGGCGCTGGGGATCTCCCCACTGGCGATCCTACAAAAGATGCAGGCATCCATGGGCGCTGATTATACTACCAATCCCCCAAGACGAGGCGGGCGACCGCCACAGATACGGGCCCCGCGGTCTCCGTGCGGAGAACGCCCCGGCCCAGCCGCACACCTTCGACTCCCCTCTCCGTGAACAACGCACGCTCCGCCGCGCTCCATCCGCCCTCGGGACCCACCCACAGAGCCACCCCCGCCCCGGCGTGCCTGGCTGGCTCCAGCCGTTCCCACAGCGTGATGGGAGCTGCCGGATCCAAGAAGAGCGAGAGCGTTTCCCGGTCCTCCAGAGTCGAGAGAGCGTCGGCCAGGGATCCCGCCGTCTGCACATCCGGCACCACTACCTGCTTGCTCTGCTTAGCGGCCTCTTGAACGATGCGACACCACCGGCCCACCCGGTCCGTCCCCGGCTTCTCACCCCGGCGGGGAGAGCCGTCGGCCGGAAAGAGGACGAAGAAGCTGGCCCCGGCCTCTGTGCCCTTCTCGAGCACCTGATCGACCAGAGCCGGACGGGCCAGAGCCTGAGCCACACCCACCTGCAGGTGGTAGACCGCCCCTGCCTCCGCACCCTCGAGCCGGCGAGTGAGCCGCACCGCCACCGGATCGCCGCCCGGCACCACGGTGGCCGCGTAAACGGCGGCCCCGACCACCACCTCGCACTCATCTCCCGGGCCGAGCCGCAGCGCCCGCGTGGCGTGGTGTGAGTCGGCGGCGCTCAGTAGCACCTTGCGACCCGATAGATCCCCGGGGGGTACGTCACCGGCGAGAGAGGCCGCGTACTGCCCCTCAGAAACGAAGAAACGGGGTCGAAAGCCTGCCACCCCGGCACCGCCTACTGCGCCGCGGACCCGCTCGTGATGAGATCCAGTACGGCCTCGACACACTCGTCCACGTCCTCGGTGGTCGGGTCGTCCGGCGCCACCACGTCGGGCTCGATGCCGGTCTCGTTGATGTCCCGGCCGTCGGGAGTCAGGTAGACGGCGGTGGTCAGCTTGAGGGCTCCCCCGTCCGATAGGCGCTCGATGCTCTGCACCAGCCCCTTGCTGAAGGTGGTCGTCCCCACCAGAGTCGCTCTGTCATAGTCTTGAAGCGCCCCCGCGACGATCTCAGACGCGCTGGCAGTGTCCTCGTCTGTGAGCACGTAGAGCGGGATATCCGCGTACGCCTCTCCGTCGGCCGTGTAGACCTGCTCGGGCGAGTGCAGCCCCTCGGTACTGGTGATCACGCCGCTCTCGATGAAGATGCCGGCCACGTCGACGGCCGAGTTCAGGAGTCCGCCCCCGTTGCCACGCAGATCGAGAATGACGGCGGACACGCCGTCCTGTTCGACCGCCTGCTCGACCTCGGCCCGCAGATCGCCGGCGGCCGCTTCTGAGAAGGTGAACAGAGATATCAGCGCCACTTCTCTGCCGTCGGCATAGACGGTCTCGCGCTCTGTGGTGGGTATCTCTATCTCCTTGCGGGTGATCGTGTAGACGGTGGTGGCCCCTCCAGGGGGCAGCCCCGACAGCTCCGCGCGGGGCAGCGTCACGTCGCTGGTGGGGAACTCCGTGGTGCTGGTGGTGGTGGGCACCGGCGGACGGTACACCTCGAGCACCACGTCCGTACCTTCGGGGCCCTTGATACCGGACACCACTTCGTCCAGAGTCTGACCTTCGGTGGACAGGCCGTCCACCGAGATCAGGATGTCCCCCTCTTTGAGACCGGCCTCCGCGGCGGGCGTGCCGTCGAACAGCCCGATCACGGTGACGAGACGGCTCTTCATCTGCAGAGTCATGCCCACACCGCTGTACGAACCCGACGTCGTCTCCATGAAGGCCGCGTATTCCTCAGGGTCCATGTACACGGTCCACGGGTCCGCGAGGGCGGCCAACATGCCGTCGATGGCTCCGACCCGGACGATCTCGGGGTCGATCTCCTTGTAGTAGGAGGCCTCCAGCTTGGCAAGGACTTCTCGCTGGAGATCGTAGTCCTCCGCCGAGAGTGACGAGCTCCCCCCGCCCTGTACGTAGTCGCGGAGCGCCCCGCCGATATCGGGATCCATGCCGAGCAGGAACCCGGCCACGACCAGGAGCACGCCGATCGCGACGGAGAGAGCGGCCAGTAAGAACCTATTGGTCCTGCTGGGCATACGTCAGATCTTGAGGAACCGTCGGAGTCCCAGCGCCGACCCCAGAGCGCCGATGACCACTCCTACCCCCAACAGCGACAGGGTGACCGTCCCGAACGGCACCGTCTCGAGAGGCAGATTCAGGAAGGGCATGCTCTCACGGAGCTTGTCCGCCAGGTAGTTGTTCAGAAGGAACACGGTGAGCGCGGCGAGCGCCGCCCCGAAAAAGCCCACGGTGACACCCTCGATCACGAACGGCCAGCGGATGAACCAGTTGGTGGCGCCCACCAGTCTCATGATCTCCACCTCACGCTTGCGGGCGAAGATGGACAGACGGATGGTGTTCGAGATGAGAAGGACCGCGACCACGCCCAGGAGCACGATGAAGATCACCATGAGGTTCCGGGTGTTCGA
>JAFGIH010000130.1 GCA_016929985.1 Thermoleophilia bacterium
GGCAGGAGGCCCCAGCACGCCTCGTCCCACGAGGGAGCGCCGGCGTACACGCCGCCCGCCGCCGGCTCCGGTCCGCCCGGTAGCCCCAGCCGTTCGCGGATGGTCATGGCCGTCGAAGGGATGAACGGGTAGAGCAACACTGAGAGCAGCCGCAGGCCCTCGGCAAGGTCCCATAGCGTGGCATCGAGAGCAGCCGTGGCGGCCTCACCGGGTGCGCTTTCGGCCGCCGCCTCTTTGGCGAGCTTCCAGGGCGCCTGCTCTTCTACATAACGGTTGAGCCGCCGCACGAAGCTCCAGATGGTCTCGAGGGCAGCACTCAGATCCAGGTCTTCGAGCTGCATCCGAACGGCGGCGCAGGTAGAGGTCGCCTCCACGGCGAGCGGTGAGCCCTGGTGCGCGAAGGTGCACTCGGGGGCGTCGGTGTAGCCGGGACGAGGCGCCGGAACGGCGCCGCCGCGATACTTGCCGATCATGGAGACAGTGCGCGAGAGAAGGTTGCCGAGCTCGTTGGCGAGCTCGCTGTTGTAGCGGGTCTTGAACCCTTCTTCGCTTACCATGCCGTCCAAGCCGAAGCTGACTTCCCGCAGGCAGTAGAAGCGGAACGGGTCGGCTCCGTACTGCTCGATGAGCGGGAAGGGATCCATCACATTGCCGCGGGTCTTGGACATCTTCTCCCCACCCAACTTGAGGTAGCCGTGGATGAAGAGGTGCTCCGGCAGCTCGTACCCGGCCGACATCAACAGCGCCGGCCAGATGATGCCGTGGAACTTGAGGATGTCCTGCGCCATCAGATGGTAGCTGGCCGGCCAGAAGCGCGACGACAGGTCTTCGTCAGACGCGTACGTGAGCGCACTCAGGTAGTTGATGAGCGCATCCACCCAAACGTATATGACCTGGGCCTCATCCCAGGGGACGTTGATACCCCATTTGAGCGTGGCCCGCGAGATGGAGATGTCGTCCAGACCCTGCTCGATGAACGACAGAGCCTCGTTGTAGCGGTGACGCGGCCGCACGAAATCCGGGTTGTCCTTGTAGTGAGCCGCCAGACGGTCCTGGAAGGCCGATAGCCTGAAGAAGTAGTTGTCCTCGTTCATCTGGACGGGGGGAGTGCCGTGATCGGGGCACAGGCCACCGACCAGGTTCTCCTCGGTGTAGTAGGCCTCGCAGGCAGGGCAATAGAGTCCGGAGTACGAGCTCTTGTAGATGTCGCCCGCCTCATAGCAGCGTTTGACGAACTCTTGGACGAAACGCTCGTGCTCGGGGTCGGTGGTGCGGATGAAGAAGTCGTTGCTCGCGCCCACCTTTGCCGCGACCTCTTTGAACTTGGCCACCACTTCGTCGACGTGCTGCTTCGGGGTGAGTCCCCGGGCGGCCGCCGCCTGCTCTACCTTGGTGCCGTGCTCATCGGTGCCGGTGAGAAAGAAGACGTCGTCACCAAGCTGGCGATGGAACCGCGCCGCCACGTCGGCGGCCGTGGTCGTGTAGGCGTGCCCTATGTGCGGCACGTCATTCACGTAGTAGATGGGGGTGGTGATATAGAAGCGACCCATGGCCCGGCTATTCTATCCCATCGACGCAGTCTCGCGCGTCTTGCCCTACGGCCTCGCGGCCGCTAAGGTATTCTGCATCACCAGCACAGATCCGCCGAGGGACGGGGCCCTGATCAAGTACCGCGACACCAGATCGTACCTCCACGAGGCGCTGCCCTATACCGAGGTCATCCTGCGAGGCATCGCGCCGGGGGGCGGTCTTTTCGTGCCCGAACGACTGCCCCAGATGACCTTGGCCGAGATCGAAGACCTGGGAACCGTACCGTATTGGCAGCGGGCGGCAGAGATCTACTGGCGGTTCGAGCTCGACCTCTCGGCTACGAGAGTGGCTGCGATATCGCGTCAGGCTTACAGTGAGAACTTCGATCATCACCAGATCGCGCCGGTGCGCGCGGTCGGGGCGAACCGCTTCGTCCTCGAGCTCTGGCACGGGCCCACCCTGGCCTTCAAGGACATGGCGCTACAGTGTATGCCCTTGTTCTTCTCCACCGCGCTCGAGTATTCGCGCGCCCGCGGCCGCGCTAGTGGCGACTTCCTGGTGCTGGTCGCGACTTCTGGAGACACAGGTGTGGCGGCACTCAGCGGCTTCGCCGACCGGCCCCACACCAAGATCGCCGTGTGCTACCCCTCGGGCGGGGTTTCGCCCATCCAACAGCGCCAGATGGTCACCCAACCTGGAGACAACCTCACCGTGTTCGAATTGGAGGGAGACTTCGACGCCTGCCAGTCGGCCGTGAAGACCGTCTTTGCCGACGAGACGTTCGCGGCCGAGCTCAAGACCCATCACGACCTGCAGCTGTCTTCCGCCAACTCCATCAACTGGGGCAGGCTGATGCCACAGATCGTGTACTACATCAGCGCCTACTCCGACCTGGTGGCTCGGGGCCACTGCGCCCTGGGAGACCCCATCGATGTCTGCGTCCCCAGCGGCAACTTCGGGAACATCCTCGCCGCCCATTATGCCAAGCGGATTGGCGCCCCCATTGACCGGCTGATCTGCGCCTCCAACGCGAACAACGTGCTGGCCGACTTCCTCGCCACCGGACGCTACGAGATCGCCGACCGCAACCTGGTCAAGACCGCTTCTCCGTCCATGGACATCCTGGTCTCGTCGAACCTCGAGCGGCTACTCTACGAGACGGCCGGCGACGGCGCCCGGGTCCGCGGCTGGATGGACGACCTCAAGAACTCCGGGCGGTTCGAGCTTGATGACGATACCTTCTCCCGCCTGCGCGCGGACTTGGTCGGCGATTGGGTGGACAACCAGACCTGTATCGACGCGATCGGCCGGGCCTACCGGGAGCAGCAGTACCTCATCGATCCTCACACGGCAGTGGCTTGGGAGGTCGCCGACAGACACGCCCGCGATCTACCCATGCTGGTGGTCTCGCCGGCCCACTGGAGCAAGTTCCCCGCGGACGTCATGCGGGGCCTGAAGGGGCTTCCCGAGGCTCACGAGCTCGCGGAGGACGAATTCCAACTGCTTGACGACATCCAGCGACTCGCTCCAGGCAATGCGGTCCCCGCGGGCATGCGCGAAGTGCTCTCCCGCCCAGTGCGATTCTCGAACCGGGTCGAGGGCGACCAGGTGTCTCTCGAACAGGGGCTCCGCGACTGGCTCTCCGGCTAGGTCTGCAGAACGCCCGGCAGAACCGCCGGCTGCCCGTGGGCATTGACTCGCGGACGCACCGGCCTATACTCAGACTTGTACGGGGGAGTACCTCGCTCTCCGCTCATCCCGCGAGAAGGAGGGTACCGTGAGAATTCGCCGCTTGAATCGGAGAACCGTTCTTGTTCCTCTGTTCCTTCTGTTGGCCTTGGGCATCTTGCTCGGCGGCATGTACC
>JAFGIH010000131.1 GCA_016929985.1 Thermoleophilia bacterium
GGGCAGCTGCTGGCGGGAGCGCGCGCGGTTGGCAAATGCCCCATGATACCGGATCGTGTGCGCGTACGGAGCGGGGACGAGCGCGGCCAGTCGACGCATGAAGTCGAGGGGTTCGAGCACGAGGCAGGTAGGCCCTTGCGGATGCGGCCAGGGTCGACGCAAGTGATAGAGGACGCATCCATCATCACGCAGCGCCAGGCGCTCTTGGGCGAAAGGTGGCCGCAGGCCATAGCGGCAAAATGGGAAGTGGCACGTTATGTGGAGTGGGTCGACGGCGTCTGGTCTAGCTCATGTGATCGTTCTCTGATAGCCCAGTTCGCAGCTCTAGATCACTCCACATAATCGGTGGTCTTCTTGGACGACGGATTCAACCGCAACCAGGAGGACCTTATGTTGGACGATGAGAAGAACGACGTGGGCCGTGGGCGGCGGCCGGCCAACCCGATTCTTGATGACTACCGGCTGTTCTTGGAAGCCACGGGCTATCGCCCCGCAACGGTGATCCGACGCACTCACAGCGCCGCCCATCTCGGGCGCTGGCTGGAGCTTCAGGACCGATCGCTGCAGACGCTCACCGATGGGGATCTGGAGGCGTATCGGCGTCACCTACCCAGATGTCGGTGTTCAGGTTCAAAGCTAATGTGGCGCAAAGAGGCAATGACCGGCGCACGCCTCTTTCTCCGCTATCTGCGTGGTCGGGGTCTGGCCATGCCTGCACCCCCTGTCCGCAGAGACCCATGTTCCCGGCCATTGATCCGGAAGTTCACCCACTGGATGCGGCAACACCGTGGAACCAGGTCATCGACGCTACGGCGGTATGGTCGAGTTCTGGATGATCTCCTCCAGACCTGCGGAGAGGATCCCGCTCATTTCACCGCCGGCCTTCTCCGTCAGTTCGTCAGCGATCGTGGACGGCGGCATAGTCGCGGTACCGCCCAGGATCTGGCTACGAGTGTGAGATCCTTCCTGCGCTACCTGGTGGCGACAGGCCAATGCCCAACCAGACTCAAGGAGGCCATTCCCCCCGTCGCGAACTGGCGACTGTCGGCCCTACCGCGCTACCTTCCTCCCTCGGACATCGATCGGATCCTGGCCTCCTGCCCAACCGGGACCCCTCTCGGACTACGCGACCGGGCGATTCTGCTTCTGTTCTGCCGCTTGGGTCTGCGGGCACACGAGGTCATGAACCTTAGACTCGGTGATCTGGAATGGTCCGAGGGCAGTCTGGTCGTGGCGGGCAAGGGAGGGCGGCGTGATCGCCTTCCTCTACCCCAGGAGGTCGGGGATGCCATCCTGGCCTACCTGAAGTGGGGACGCCCGCCCACGGATACAGAGATCCTCTTCTTGCGAGCCCGGGCGCCACGGGCGCCCTTCTCCGCGAGTACGGCCCTGTCCGGCATTGCTCGTCGAGCCCTTCGCCGGGCCCAGGTGAAGGCCCCAACCGCAGGGGCACACCTGTTCAGACACTCCGCGGCGACAGAGATGTTGCGCCAAGGCAGCTCGCTCGAAGCGATCGCGCAGATCCTCCGCCACCGTTCTCTGGAGACCACCGCGCACTACGCCAAGGTTGACCTGGTTCTGCTGCGGGAGATTGCTCAGCCCTGGCCGGAGGTGACCCCATGTTGAGCCAAGCCATCGATTCCTACCTGGCCGTCCGGCGCGCCGCCGGCTATGACCTGAGGGACCGCGAGTGCCATTTGCGCAGCTTCGCACGTTTCGCCCAAGCACGGGGGCAGACCCACGTCCGAGTTCAGGCCGCCATCGACTGGGCGGGTCTCAGCACCCATCCAGCGCAGCGGGATCGGCGGCTGAAGGAGGTCATCCGGTTTGCCAAACATGCGCACGCGGAGGACTTGCGGCACGAGATCCCGCCGGCCGGGATCTTTGGACACCATCCCACCCGGCAGCGGCCTCCCTTCATCTACTCTCCGCAGCAGGTCCAGCGGCTGATCGAGGAGGCTTCACGCCTCTCTCCCTCTGACTCGATTCGCCCGCATACCTATCGCACGCTCTTTGCCTTGCTGATCGCCACCGGCATGCGCCTCTCCGAAGCTCTCACTTTGAGGCTGAGTGACCTAGGCCCCCACGGGTTGACCATCCGACAAACCAAGTTCCACAAGAGTCGCTTGCTCCCGCTTCACCCGACGGCTGCGGCGGGGATCGAACGCTATCTGGCTCGACGGCGGGCGGTGGGCGGGACGGACGATCATCTGCTCCTTAACCAGCAGGGTCGCCCCTTGAACCGAAAGACCGTCTACTCCGTCTTCTGCCGCATCCGTCGACGAGTCGGTCTCGACTTCGGCCGTGCCAGGCCGAGCCCGCGCCTCCACGACTTCAGGCATACCTGGGCCGTTCGGGCCCTGGAAGCCTGCCCGGACGGGCGCGACCGCGTCCATCGGCACATGCTTGCGGTCAGCACCTATCTCGGTCACGTCCACATCGGCGACACCTACTGGTACCTGCGGGCCACTCCGCTCCTGCTCGCCCGCATCGCCCAGACCTCGGAACGCCATTACCAGGGAGGTGCTCTATGACTCCCCTGGCGCCTCATCTCGCGGCCTTCCTCAACCAGCGGCTGGCGGTGGAACGTGGGGCCAGCCCCCATACCTGTGACAGCTATGCCTATGCCTTCCAGCTTCTCCTGGTCTTCGCCGCCCGCAAGCTCGCCTCCACGCCCTCCCAGCTCTCCCTTGAGGCCCTCGACGCACCGCTCATCCTCGACTTCCTCGAGCATCTCGAACGGGACCGAGGCAACTCGGTCGCGAGCCGAAACGCGCGTCTGGCCGCGATCAAATCGTTCATGCGTTTCCTCGAACACCGAGTTCCACAAGCCCTGGAACAGATACGGAGAGTTCTGGCCATTCCCAGCAAGAAGACCGACGGGCGTCTCATCACCACCCTCGGTCGCGAACAGTTGCAGGCACTGCTCGATGCGCCCAGCCCAACTACCCGCGGCGGGATCCGCGACCGCGCCATGCTCCACCTCGCCTTTGCCGCCGGACTGCGCGTCTCCGAACTCGTCGGACTCAGACTGGATGACTTGAGCTTTGAGCCCTTTGCTGTAATCACGGTGCGCGGGAAGGGGCGCAGGGAACGCAGGCTCCCGCTCTGGAAGGAGACTTCCACCGCCTTGCGAGCCTGGCTCGCGGTTCGACCCGGGGCGCCGGTCCCGGAACTGTTCTTGAACGCCTCCGGCAAACCGATGACCCGTTGGGGGTTCCGCTATGTCCTGAGGAAGTCTCGGTCGACGGCCGTGCCGAGGTGCCCTTCGCTCGCGCAGACACGTGTCTTCCCGCATCTGCTTCGCCACTGCTGTGCCATGAACATCCTGCAAGCCACGCACGATCTCCGAAAAGTGGCACTCTGGCTCGGCCACGCCCACGTGGAAACCAGCGAGATCTACACCCGGGCTGATCCGACGGAAAAGCTTGACGCCATCGCCGGCGTCCTGCCTCCAAACCTCCGTCGGGGACGCTTCCGACCTCCGCAGAAACTCTTGGACAGCCTCAAGCTCACGAAAGGGGCCAAGCATTATGTAGAGCAAACTGCTCCGAACGCCTAGTAAAACGGCGGTCAAGCGAGGAGCACTCCACATAACGTGCCACTTCCCATTTTGCCGCTATGGCCTGCGGCCACCTTTCGCCCAGGAGCGCCTGGCGCTGCGTGACGATGGAAGCGTCCTCTATCACTTGCGTCGGCCCTGGCCGCACAGCCAAGGGCCTACCTGCCTCGTGCTCGCGCCCCTCGACTTCATGCGCCGACTGGCCGCGCTCATCCCCGCACCGTATGCGCACACCGTGCGCTACCATGGCTGTTTCGCCAACCGCGCGCGCTCCCGTGAGCTGCTGCCCGCGCCACCCGTGTGCCCAACGGCGCAGGCCGCGCAGCACTCGCCGCGGGCCGCGGACACCGGGACGCTGCAGGGGGCCGCGCACCACGACCCGCCCGATCCTCCGAGACCCGCCCGCCGCCGCACTCCCCTGCCCTGGGCGCAATTGCTCAGACGCGTCTTCTTTCTCGACGCCCTGAAATGTCCTCGCTGCGCAACCCCCATGGTCGTCCTCGCCTTCATCTCCGATCCGTCCGTCGTCATGAGGATTCTCCGCCACCTGCGCCTGCCCACCGAACCACCCCCCTTGGCTCCTGCCCGTGGAGCCACCACCGCCCAGCTCTGGGGCCTCGACC
>JAFGIH010000132.1 GCA_016929985.1 Thermoleophilia bacterium
GGTGCTTCGTGAGGCCGGCGGCGAGCTTCGTCCCCGCTGCTGCAATCGGGACATGATTCGCCGGCCCGCCTGACCGCGGTGCCCCTGGGGCAGAGAGCCTCACGGGGAAGACGGCAGACGGGACTGGACCTTGCTGAGGGCTTCCCGTGCCTGGGGCTCGTCAGGAGCCAGGCCACGAGCCTGCTGGAGCCGGCGTTGCGCCTGCACGGTATCCCCCGCGGCGAGATGGGCCTCTGCCAGAGTCAGTACGATCTGCCATCGTGCCCATCCCGTCATTTCGCACGCCTGCGTAGCCAGATCGACGGCGGACTGGGCGCTCGCGCCCGTCTCCAGAGGATGGTTGAGGTAGACGTCGGCGAGGTTGTTGAGCACTTCCGGTTCATGAGGGCGGAGGGTCAGGAGGCGGCGGTACTCCTCGGCCACCTCCGCCCATTGTCCCTGTTTCTGATAGACCTCGACGAGACCGCGGCCGGCCTCGAAGCTGGCCGGATCCAGTTCGATGGCCCTTTCGTAGTACCCGCTCGCCCGGTAATACTCGCCTCGGTCGGAGTAGTAGACGCCGAGATTCTTCAGGGCCTCCGCCATGGTCTTGTTCTTCGCGCCCCGTTCCTCCTTGTTGCGCTCGGGCATCTGTTCAGCCAGATCCAGCGCCTTGAGGAACTGAGCGGCGGCGTGGTCGAACTTCTCCACCCGGTTGAGCGCCTTGCCGTAGCAATCCCGCACGTACGGCACGTGGGGCGACACCAGCGCCGCGTTGGCCCAGAGCGATACGCCGTCCCGCCACAGCACCACGCGATGCGCGGTGCGCGCGCCTATGGCAAGCGTCCAGAGCGCGAGGGCGGTCCAGAGGATGCTTTGGCGGGCGCGCGACGTGCCGAGTCGGCCCCGCACTCGCATCAGCACGGCGGCCGCGCCTATTCCGAGCACCGGCGTGGTGGCATACAAATACCGGTCGTAGGCGGCGAAGTTGTTGATCGGCACCACGTTGGCCACGGGGAGCGCCATCACCAGAAACCAGGCGCCGCAAAACCCGGCGAGCTCACGACGAAACAGACCGCGAACGGTCAGGACCATCACCGCCGCTACAACAGCGATCGCGAACAGGCTGATCGGACTCAGCACATCCTGCTGCCACTCCAGGGCCGGGTAGTAGTAGCTCTGGTGCAAGGGAAACACCAGCATGCCCAAGTAGTGCAGCAGGATGCGCGGCGCGGCAAACAGCCGCGCCGGAAGCGGGGCTTGGGTGAGGCCAGCCGCCTGCTCCGCCACCCCCGACATGCTCCAGCGGGCGGCCACGAAGATCACCACGGCCGCCAGGTAGGGCCACCAAGCCCGCGCGTGTTTCTTCCACCCCACGCCCTCCGCGTGCCGCCCGCGTTCAAACGTCCACCACCACATCAGCAGCACGAGCGGAAAGATCGCCACCTGCTCCTTGGCGAATGCTCCCAGCACCAGCAGCAACGCGGCCACAACGTGATCGGCACAGCGGTCGCGCCCATCTTCGCCCCGAGCAAACAGCAGCAGACCGCCGAGCAGGAATAGCAGTCCCAGCGAATCGTCGCGGAACGTGAGCACCACCACCACTTCGCTGTTGAGCGGATGGACCGCGAAGAGCGTCGCCGCAATCGCCGACGGCATGACTTGGCGCAACACGCGGCGCGCCAGCAGAAACACGAGCACCACATTGCCCAGGTGCAGCACCAGGTTGGTCGCGTGGTAGGCCCAGCGAGGGTCTCCCCACCGCACCCACAGCAGACGCTCCAGCACATAGTTGAGTGTCAGCACCGGTCGGTAGCCGATCTCGCCCGACAGCTTGAAGTAGGACTGGGAGAAGAGACTGCGGGCCAGGGAGCCGTCCAGGATGTGCACGTTGTTGACCACCTGCGTGTGGTCGTCGAGCAGGAACGGACTGTCGAAGCCCCACAGATACAGGGCCGCGGCCAGCACGCACGGCAGCACGATCCCGGCGACCATCGGCCAGCGCGACGAGCGCTCCCCGTCCTCCGGCGCCCGCGGGGACGGGTGCGGGGCTCGGCCTGTCGGCTTCCGTCGTCTCGGGCTCATCGGCTCCTCGCACGTGACGGCCTGTGGCCGCGCCCTTATGGCGACCTCGACATCAGCATAGCACGACCGGCTCCGGGCTGACAAGGCGACACTCGTGGGACGACCTGACGCACGGCTTGCGGGCGGCGCCGGTATGCGGTAACCTCTTGCGCGAATCAACCAGCACCGCGGCGCACCGCCCGACGGGTTCGCCCTTCACGTGCAGGAGACGGGAGATGAACCGCTCACGGATCGCCCTCGGCTCGATGGTCCTGTCGCTCCTTGTCGGCTGCTGTCTCTCCCTGGAGGCAGCCGAGCCGATCAGGCTCTTGGTCGAGGCGGAGGACTTTACGCCGGTCGAGGGCGATTGGCAGGCGAAGCCTTGGGGCACCAATTACTATGCCGCCACGTTCGCCAACTGCTTTCTGAGCCGCATGGCTTACCTGGGCTCGCCGGAACAGGGGCTGCCCTCTGTGGCCACGGCGGAGATCGATGTCCCGGTCGCCGACACGTACCTGGTACTCTGCCGCTACGAAGCGGCCTACCGGTTCGAGACGCAGTTCGGCATCCGGATCGAGCAGGGGGGCAGGGTCGTCTTCGACCGGGCCTACGGCGCGCGCGATCAGATCAAGCTCTGGGCCTTCCGCCAGGGTCTCCAGAAAGAGGTGCGTTGGGGCTGGGGGCCTGTCGAGAACATCGTCTGGCAGGGACTCGGCGCCGACGGCGACGATTACTCCGTCGCACTCCACGCCGGCAAGGCACGCCTGACGCTCTACAAGGACAAGCAGCCCGAGCCCGCCGCTCGCCGCAATGTCGACGTCGTCTTCCTCACCAACGACATGGACGGCATCCGAC
>JAFGIH010000133.1 GCA_016929985.1 Thermoleophilia bacterium
CGCCAGTGGCTGTACTCCATGATGCCCTTGAAGGCCTCGTCGCGGCTGTAGGAGACGAACGCCGCCCGCTGCATGGCGCTCTCCACGGCAAACGTGCCTTGAAAGAAGTTGGACGTCCCGCCGAGTGCGCGTTGCTTCTCGACCACCACCACGTGCGCGCCCTGCTCGGCGGCCGCCAGCGCCGCCGCGAGACCGGCGACACCCGAACCGATGACCACAACGTCTGCACGAGTGGTGTCACCCACGATATCCTCCCTGTGTCGGCGGACGGCTTGCCGCGGCAGACCTGGACGGACGACAGACCGCCCAGGTCTTCAAGCTTAGTGCGTCAACAGTGCCGATGGCAAATAGCTGCGGAAGGGGCGGAGCCGCGGCGGGCCGCCCGGCGTGTGTGCACGCGCCGAGACCCCGCGGCACGGGGCCCCTCTCACTGCACACAGAGGAACCCTCCATCGTGGGCCATCACCACGCCGTTGACGTGTGCGCCTTCGGCGGAGGCCATGAAGACGCAAAGGGCGCCGACCTCCAACGGCTCTCCATAACGGCGGTCGAGAAGGGTCCGCGCGTTCCTCTCCTTCATCTCCGGGGTCAGCATCGCATCAAGCTTTGAGTGCGTAGGGCCGGGCATGATGCAGTTGACCCTGATGTTGTACTCGGCGAATTCGATGGCCCACGCCACCGTAAGGTGATTGATGGCGGCCTTCGATGCCGCGTATCCCGCCATGGGCATGTCGCGCGACCCGGAGCACCTTGCGCCGCCCACCGACGAGATGTTGATGACCAGCCCGCCGCGACCGGCCGCCCGCATCTTGCGGCCCACAGCATGCGTAACAGTGACCGTACCGTTGAGGTTCACCCCTATGGTCTTGTGCCACTCGGGGAGATCGTCGTCCATGTCTAGAAACGCCTTCACCGCCGAGATGCCGGCGTTGTTCACCAGCACGTCGATACCGCCGAAGGCTTCGTGGACGGTGTCCACCGCCTCGCGGACCATGGAGGCGTCGGAGATGTCGCACTGCACCGCGAGATGGCGCCCGCCAAAGCGGTGCAACTCGTCGACCACCGCCCGGGCGCCTTCGACATCCGTGTCGAGCACGGCCACGTTGGCGCCCCTCTGCGCGAAGGCCTCGGCGATACCTGCGCCGATGCCCCCGCCGCCGCCGGTCACGAGCACGTTCTTGCCCGAGGCGTCCATGACCTTCCGCAGATCGGCCACAGGAGCGCTCATGGGGGTGACGCCCCCGCCCGACCCGGGGCCGCTCACATCATCGGGGCTCACGTCTCGGACACCTCTTGAGCATAGGCTCCTCCCGGGCCGGTGGAGAAATGGAAGATGGGGCGGTCGACTCTGTGTATCACGAGCGGGCAGTGGTACGTGCCCTTCGGAATGAAGATGAGGCAACTCCGGGTGAGCATGAACTTCTCGTCGCCTATCCAGAGCTCGATCTCACCGTGGAGCTCGTAGGGATCGTCGAAATCGGTGCCGAAGAAGCCCAGGGTCTCGTCGTAATCGTGGGCGTGAGAGCAGGGCTCAGCCGTCTCGGGATAGACGTCGCTTCCCGCCGGCCACATCCATACAGCCTCCGTGTAACACGAGCCCTTGAGCACCACATCGTCCAGGCTCATGATCTTGCGGTGCGACCTGGTGTTCGAGAGCGACTCCGGATCGACTCCGGGCGGCAGCGCCGCGTCGCGGGAGTCGAACCTCCGCTCGGTTATCACGTACTTGGCGTACTCAGATTCACTCATCGACTCTCGTCCTTTCTCGTACGGCTCTATCGCGGGATCATTCTTCGTCGAAGAAGCTGCCTTCCCATCCCTCAGCCCAGGTACCTGCGCCGAGCATCATCGCGATCTCCAGCATAGGCTTGCGCATCTCGTTCCAGATGAGCGGACCATGGTCCAAGCTGCGGGGGATGAAGACGCAGAAATTGGTGTCGAACTCCAGAAGGTCCTCGCCCATGCCGAACTGCATGGAGCCGCACAGGTCTTCGGGGGCGTCGGGGTCGGTGCCGACGTGGAGCACGATCTCTTCGTAGTTGTCGTGCCTCATCTTGGGGATGCGCCTGCTGGGCACGTCCCAGATCCAGCCCACTTCTATATAGTGCTTCACCCCCACGACCTGGTTGCCGCTCATGTAGGTCATGGTGGGATTCTGCCGGCCGTCCACGCGGTCGGGACCCGCCTCCCTCATGGGGCTGCGTATCACGAACGACTCGTAGTCGACACCATCCGGATTACCGGAGCCGCGGTCTGGAGACTCGTACGAGTCTCGGTCACCAAGCACCATGGACATCAGCACGTGGGGACGCTGGAAGTCCTTCCACTCCACCGAATCGCACGGCACACCCTTTGGCACGAACACGGAGGTGGTGGTGTTGAACAGGATCGGCCGGCCCCCCAGGCGCAACCCCACCGTGCCGCCCAGCACTTGAGGCTTCGCGCCGTCGGTGCCCATGAAGAGCAGGATCCGGTCGCGGTCGGAAATCTGCTCCGCGATCTCAAAAGCCGGCTCCGGCACGCCATACACCCAGCGGAGCTCGATGGAGACCTCGGCCTCGGGCACCTGCTCTTTGCTGAGATAGACCATAGGCGGGGTCAGCCCCTTGATATCGGGGGAGCCGGCCGGCCGCAGCGGCCTACGGACGACGAGACGTTCGTACTTCGATATCGTCATAGAGTGAATCCCTCCGTTGCGGGCTGTAGCCCTGTTGCTATAGCTCTTTCAACCGGTCTTCGATGACGCCCAGCTGGCTGAAGAGCCCGAACGTGTCGGCGACGTCCCAGTGCTCGGCGATCTTGCCGTCTTGCACCCGGAAGATGTCCACCACGTCATACTCCAGCTTGTTGCCGGTGGCCTGCTTGCCCAACCACTCCCCGCCGGTATGTGTCCCGACGGTGGCGCTGTAGGCCATGACGATGTCGTCCTCGGCCACCATCTTCTTCAGCACATATGCGAAGTCCGGAATCGCCGCGAAGATGACATCGAAGAACTCCACGAAACCGGTCTTGCCCTGCGGGCAATCCTGGTTGTGCTGCTTGTAGTCGTCGCGCATGTACTCGTCAAGCCGGCTCAGATCGTGGTTTATGAAGACGTCGTTGTAGAAACGCGAGACCACTTCTTTGTTGGCGCTGCTGATATCACTCATGATTCCGTCCTTTCCAGAGCGTCGCCGCGATGGAGTCGTGCATCGACCTCAGAGAGCGGCATAGGCGTTGCGGAACATCTTCATCCAAGGACTGCTCGCGCAGCCCCATGCAGGCGGGATCCAAGGCCATTGCCGCAGCTGGTAGCACCTCTCCGGGTGGGGCATGATGGCCAGGTGGCGGCCGTCCGGGGAACAGAGGGCCGCGATGCCGTGCGGGCTGCCGTTCGGGTTGTAGGGATAGGTCGTGGTGGCGCGTCCTTCAGGGTCGACATAGCGCACCGGCGCCAGCCGGTTCTGGACGATCCGGTCGAGAGTGGCCGGGTCGGGCACGTGGAGCCTGCCCTCGCCGTGAGCCACGTACACGCCGAAGATGGAACCCGCCATGCCCTGCAGCATGACGGCGGGGCTCTCGTCTATACACACCGTACTGAATCGGGACTCGAAGCGTCCCGAGATGTTCCTGACGAAGCGGGGCTTCAGCTCGTCCGAAAGATCGAACCCGGGGATGCCCAGCAGCCCCATCAGCTGGCACCCGTTGCAGACACCCAGGGAGAGGGTGTCGGGTCTGGCGAAGAAACGCGCGAACTCGTCAGAGAGGTGTGCGTTGTTGCGAATGACCGAGGCCCAACCCTTGGCCGCGTCCAAAACATCGGCGAACGCGAACCCGCCCGGGAACGCGACGAGTTGGAATTGCTCCAGGCCGACGGCGCCGTTGATGAGATCGGTCATGGTGACGTCCCAGGCCTCGAAGCCGGCCGCGACGAAGGCGGCGGCCAGCTCCCGGTCGCCGTTGGTGCCCTCTTCGCGGAGTATCGCCGCTTTCGGCTTGGCCGCGGGCGCCGTGCCCCCCGGGCTCGGAGAGCGCGGGGCGGCGCTCGGGCCGGATGTCTCACCCTCCACTTCAGCGTCAGGGTTGAAGGTCAGCTTGTAGGGGGCGGTCGAGGGTTGGTCGCCATGGGACCGCCACTCCGCATCGGCGCAGGCAGGGTTCTGCTGCAGCCGTTCCAACTGATACGCGGTCTCTTCCCACACGGCGTGCAGCTCGGGTACGCTGCGCCGCAGCACGAGCCGCCCGTTGAGCCTCGACTCGAGGTCCCTGGTCTCTTGCACGTGCCCCAGTTCGATGCGCGCCACCCCGCGGCGCTCCAGGATCTCCCCCGCCCGACGTTCGTCGGCGACCTCCACGACTATGCCTGCCTCTTCGGCGAACAGCGACGCATAGAGGTCGTCGCCGGCGATGTCGACGGTCCAACCCTTGTCGCCCGCGAAAGCCATCTCGAGCAGAGTGACGATGAGCCCGCCGTCACTGACGTCGTGGCACGAGACGATGGCTCGGGACCGCACGAGATCCTGCACCGCTTCGAAGACGGCCCGCAACGCGCCCGGGTCGTCGATGTCGGGCGCCTCGTCGCCGAGTTGGCCCAGCACCTGAGCGAGCGCGCTCCCTCCTAACCGGTGCTCTTGCGCCACCGGGAGCAGCCACAACGCGTTGCCGCCCATCTTGAGGTCGGAGGTCACCCGCAGTTCCACGTCGGGCATGAGGGCATACGGCGCGATGACCAACTCCGGCGGCGCCTTCACCAACTCGCTGCTGCCCTGGGCCGTGAGGCCCTGGCCGGCCATCGAGAGGCTGTCTTTGCCGCCGTCGATGGCCACGCCCAGTTCGGCGAGCAGGTCGCGGAGCGCGCAGGCCGCGTCGTACAGCCAGGCGCCCTCCCCGGGCTGCTTCACCGCCAGCATCCAGTTCGCGGAGCATTTGATGTCGCTGATGTCGGTGATCACCGCGCCCGCCATGTTGAGCAGGGCCTCGGCCGCCGCCATCCGCACCCCCGCCCCGGGGCTGATGAGCCCCTTGATGGGCTGCTCGCCCAGGCTGAGAGCGGTACCCGACGGAGCGTCGTACGTCTGCGCGATGACCGCGTAGTCGGAGAGCGGCAGATGCCGCGGACCCACCAGTTGCCGCTGTATCACCAGGCCCGTGACATCGAGGTCCACCTTGCTCGTGAGAAAGCGCTTCGAACAGACCGCCGGAAGCCGCAACACCATCTCGAGCACCCGCTGGAGGTCCGACTCGGGGGGCGTCGCCAGGGGCCGGAGGTCTTGACGCGGCGCGCCGCGCGGCGCGCGCCGCCGGAACTCATACTTCTTGGGCGGCAGTTGCCCCAAGATGTCGTCCAAGGGCAGATCCACCGGCCTCGTGTCGTCCATCTCGTCATAGAGCACCAGGATGCCGTCGCCGGTGATCCGGCCGACTACGGCAAGCGGCACGTTCTCCCGCGCCGCCACGGTCTCGAGTACGGCCAACCCCGTGGGCCGCACCAGAAGGGCGTTGCGCTCCTGCGACTCGTTGCCCCAGATCTCGAGGACCGACAACGTCCGGTCTCCCACCGGTATGGCCCGCAGGTCGATCACCGCCCCGGCCGGCTCCACTATCTCGGGCAGAGCGTTGCAGTCGCCGCCCGCTCCCAGGTCGTGAGCGGAGACGATGGGATTCGCGCCGCCGAGTTCCACGCAGGCCCGCATGAGACGGTTGACCCGCTGCTCCATCTCCGGGTCGCCGCGCTGCACGGCATTGAAGTCGAGCTCCTGAACGTTCTTGCCCTGCTCCATGCTGCTGGCGGCTCCTCCGCCCATGCCGATACGGTAGGCCGGGCCGCCCACCTGCACCACCAACATGTCCTTCTCGGGGCCGCCCTTCACGGTGTGTTCGTCCCTTATCTGGCCCGCTCCCACGCTGTACATGATGGGTTTGAACCAGGAGCGGTACCCGTCGGGCAGGCGCAGGCCGTAGGTGCGGGTGAAACCGTAGATCAGCGGCTCGCCGAAGCAGTTGCCGTAGTCGGAGGCGCCGTTGCTGGCCTCGATGAGTATCTCGGCCGGCGAAGCCAGGTCGGAGGGATGCGTGTAGCCGTCGTCCTCCCACGGGAGCTCGTAGCCGGGCAGGTGGAGATTCCCCACGCAGTACGCCGCCCCGGAGGCGCAGACAAGCCCACCCCGTCCTACAGCCTGGTTGTCACGGATCCTGCCGCCGCCGCCGGTCGCGGCCCCGGGATAGGGGGCCACCCCAGAGGGGAAATTGTGAGTCTCGGCCGTCAGCGTGGGATGGAGCAACGCGGGCGCCGCCGCCAACTGTGACGGACCCAAGGGGTCGGAGGCCGCGAACAGGTTGACATCGGTCCCCCGGATGGCCGAGCTGTCGTCGCGGAAGGCGATGACGGAATTGGGGCCGGAAGCCGCCAGCGGCTGCTTCACGATCTCCATGAGGTTCTTCTCGGGCACGCGCTCGCCGTCCACCCACAGCTCGCCTTTGAACACCCAGTGACGCGAGTGCTCGGAGTTGGCCTGGGCTATCTGGAACAGCTCGACATCGGTGGGATCACGCTGCAGCCGCCCGAAGATGCCGGCGATGAGCTCGAGGTCGCTGGCGTCCCAGCTGCAACCGTACTGACGGTCGAACTCCTGCAGAGCGGCGATCCCCTGCGCCAGCAGCGGGATCCGGCG
>JAFGIH010000134.1 GCA_016929985.1 Thermoleophilia bacterium
GACCACGTCTTCATGCTCGAGAACGGCCAGGTCTTGGAGTTGACCCCCGATCACGCCGAGGTGGCGGGACAGGTGCAGGCCGGGATGATCCTCGTCGATGGGTTTGCCATGGGCGACTTCCACGATCTGATACTGCGCGACCGGCGGCACATGGCCTCTGATGGCCTGGTGATGGTGGTCGTGGTGAGGAGCGCGCAGGACGGCAAGGTCGTCGGGGAGCCCGAGGTGGTGTTTCGCGGTCTCGCGCACTCCGGTGAGTTGGACGAGCTGAGCGAGCAGTCCAGGCGGCTGGTCGTCGAGACGCTGGCCTCAGAAGACATGCTCCAGGTGACCGATCTTGGACTGGTCAAGAACCGCGTGCACGACGTGCTACAGAAGTTCCTGCGCAAAACGGCCGGCAGGCGCCCGATGGTGCTGCCGGTGATCGTCGAGGTGTGATCGCATGGTGGACGGCTGAGATGGCCGGGACTGCACGCAAGGGCAGCGGACGGGGCGGTTCGACGGCGGTGAGGGCGGCTGCGAAGTCGTCGCCGGGCAAACAACGAGCCTCATCGAGCGGTAGACGTACGCCGTGGCACTCTCGTTCGGAGCGTACGCGCGAGCTGGTGGCCTTGGTGCTGTTCGGCATCGCCGCCTTCCTGTTGTTCGTGCTCACAGCCAGCGAGAAGGGTGGCGTCGTAGGCAGGGGCATGGGTGCGGGGCTGGACTACGCCTTCGGGAGACTGGCCTTTGTGGTTCCGCCGGCCTTCATCGCCACGGGCATCCTCGTCGTCTTTGCGGTGAAGGTGACGCGATCGTTGCGGTTCTGGGGCGTGATCGTGTTTCTCGTGGGGCTGTTCTTGTTGATGGGTGGGGCGGTACCCCCCTTCGGTGACCACGGGGCAGGCTTGTTCGAGCGGGCCCATTTCGAGGAACGGGCGGGTGCGTTGGGCGAGGCCTTCTACGCCGGTGTGCACGCTCTCTTGGGCATAGTGGGCGTGGGGATCATCGGGTGGATCGTCGTATTGGTTGGTTTCAGCATGGTGACGGGGTTCACTGCGCTCTGGTTGGGGAGGCGCACCCGGCGGGCGGCTCAAGCCGTCAAGAACACGGCGGAGAACAGCGCCATGATGACCAGGTTGCGCGAGGACGCGGCTCCGCCGGCAGACGGGGTCGTGTCGGGCTGGAGCTCGAAGTCCTCTCGCACGCCCGGCCCGCCGCCGAAGCTGGGGCCGGTGGACTTGGTCGGCGACGATCCCTCTGAGGCCGAGACCTTGGCGGGCGCGACGGGTGGGCGCGACGGCAAGGGCGGCAGCACCTTTGGAGATGCTTTCGACGACTGGGTGGGCTCCCGAGAAGGTCCCCAGCATGCCGATTCCTCCGGCGGCACGGTGATCATGAGCAGAAGCCTGGGGGTGGTTGACGGAGCGGAAGCGTTCGCCGACGTGTACGCAGCGTCGGCGTCGCGCGAGAGTCGGGCCGTAGCCGCCACCGAGGCGGTACCGGCGGATGTCGAGCAGCATGTGGTAAGCACCACACCTGATCGGCCGGGTGAGGCAGGGTCCGCGGTACCCGCGAACGGAGGCGAGGCCGACGACGAGGATGCAGCGGAAGAGGGAGGCCAAGCGACGCTACCCGGCCTCGCGCGCGAGCCGCGGCAGACCGAGTTGCCCCTGACCGAACCGGCATACGTCCTGCCGGAGCCCGCCGTGCTGCACAAGAGCACGCCGGCGACCGCCGGGCAGGACAACGGGCAGCGCGACACCGCCTCAGTGCTGCTGCAGGCGCTTTCGCAGTTCGGGGTGGAAGCACGCTTGGTGGGCATGGTGGTGGGGCCGCGCGTGACACGGTACGAGCTGCAACTGGCTCCAGGGACCAAGGTGGCCAAGGTGTCGGGGTTGAAGGACGATCTGGCCTATGCGCTTGCCACCACCGAGATCCGTATTCTCGCCCCTATTCCGGGCAAATCGGCGGTGGGGGTGGAAGTCCCCAATCAGCAGCCCGATTTCGTGACTCTGGGCGACATCTACCACGAGTTCCCGAAGTCGGCCGGACCGCTCATGGTCTGGCTGGGCAAGGACATCTCGGGCAAGGCGGTCTACGCCGACCTCACCAAGCTGCCCCATCTGTTGATCGCAGGCACCACCGGGTCCGGCAAGAGTGGGTGCGTCAACTGCCTGGTGTCGTCCATTCTGCTGCGGAGCACCCCCGAGCAGGTGCGGATGATCATGATCGACCCCAAGAAGGTCGAGCTGTCCCACTACGACCGCATACCCCATCTGCTGGTGCCGGTGGTCACGAACATGAAGGACGCCGCGGGAGTGCTGCACAACGTGGTGAAGGAGATGGAAGACCGGTACGAGCTCATGGAGTTGGACCATACGCGCAACCTTGCCGAGATGAACAAGTTGCGGGCGCGGCGCGGCGAGCGCCCCGTGCCGTACATCGTGGTGGTCATCGATGAATTGGCGGACCTCATGATGGCCTCTCCACAAGAGGTTGAAGACCACGTCATCCGTCTGGCCCAGAAGTCCCGGGCCGTCGGTATCCACCTCGTGGTAGCGACGCAGCGCCCGTCGGCCGACGTGATCACGGGCATGATCAAGGCCAACATCCCGTCGCGCATCGCGTTCGCGGTCTCGAGCCAGACGGATTCCCGCGTTATACTCGACGTCAATGGTGCTGAGACCCTACTGGGACAGGGCGACATGCTTTTCAAGCCCCTCGGGTCGAGCCATCTCGAACGGGTGCAGGGAGCGTATATCACCGAGGAGGAGATAGCGCTGCTGGTCAACCATTGGCGGCACCAGGCCGAGCCCGAGTTCCGCGAAGAGCTTCTGCAACGGCCGGTGGAGGTCAAGAAGGGTGAGGACGACCTCTTCGACCCCGATTCCGACGATCTGCTCGCCGATGCCGCCCAACTGGTCATCGAGACGGGGAGCGCCTCGGTCTCCATGCTGCAGCGCCGGTTGCGCGTTGGCTACACGCGGGCGGGTAGGCTCATCGACATGTTGGAGCGCCGGGGCATCGTGGGGCCGTGGGAGGGCAGCAAGCCCCGCCAGATCCTGGTGGAGGCGGACGACGTCGAGCATGTGCTGGCGGCGCTCCAGGCCGAGGACGGCCCGGCCGGCGGGGGGGAGGACGACTGAGTCTCTGGGGCGTGAGGTTGGGTCTTCCGCCTTGGAAACTGCCTGCGATGATGATAGATTTACCGGCGTTATTGCGGGGCTTCCGGCCGTTCGGCGGTCCCGATTCCCAGCAAGGACCGTTTCACCCGTGAAACGGTTCTTTTGACCCGAGAGGTATCGCCGGTCCCCTGTGTCGGATATAGGTAACACGCTCCGCGAGACCCGGGTTCGCAAGGGTCTCAC
>JAFGIH010000135.1 GCA_016929985.1 Thermoleophilia bacterium
GGAGATCCGACCACCGGATCGGTCAGGCAGGGACACGCCCTTGTGATCGATGAGCTCGACCGGATGAATCGTCTCGTCTCCGATCTCCTGACCCTGGCGCGCGCCAATCGAGTGGACTTCTTGCGCCGCGAACCCGTAGATCTTGACCTGTTTCTGACCTCATTGGTGGGCCAAGGCCCACATCTGGGAGAACGCGAATGGAAGATCGACGCCCTGCCCGGGGGGACTGTGGAGGCTGATCAGGACAGGCTGACGCAGATCTTCCTCAATCTCATGCAGAACGCGGTCTCGCACACCGCGTCGGGGCAGGCGATCGCCTTGGGGGGGCAAAGAAGAGCGCGTGATGCGAAGGTCACGCTGTGGGTGCGCGACGAAGGCGAGGGCATGCACGAAGAGGTGCGGCGGCACGTCTTCGAGCGGTTCTATCGGGGGCAGGGAGATGCCGCCGGTGGACGGATCGGGCTGGGACTGGCCATCGTCAAGGCTCTCGTGGACGCCCACGGGGGGAGTGTCGAGGTGGAGAGCGAACCAGGGCGGGGATCGAGGTTCACTGTGAGTCTGCCTGGATGAGAGAGTTCTCATGTTGAGCTAACCCTCTTCTCATGGAGAGGTCATAGAGTCTATGACGTGGGTGTGGAGCCCACGTAGCGCAAGAGACAATGAGCGTGGCAAAGGAGAATGACAATGCGTAGCAAGAAGACCATCATCGCCATCGCTGTGGGCGTTGCTCTGGTACTCGTGGCGGCCGGCTCGGCCTACGCGTTCACCGGCGGCAACGACTCGGCGACTCCTAACGGCGCGGCTCAGGGTGTCAGCACCGACACCACCTGTGCTGATGGCGCCATCCAGGACCAGGTACGGGAGCGGGCCCGTGATCAGGAGCAAACGGAGGACGGTACCGGCGCGGACTGCGAAGGTGTCGGCGAAGGCAACTGCTACGGCGGTGGCGACGGAGAGTGCGACGGGACCTGCGACCAGGCCATGAACCGTACTCAGACCCAAGCCTCGGTTGAAGCCGGCGCCTGCGAAGGCGAGGGCACATGCCTTGGTGACGGCGCTGGTGAGAGCGGTGGCCAGGGCTTCGGCAAGGGCGCCGGCAAAGATGGTGAGGCGGGTTCAGGCAACGCGGCGGGTCCCAGAGGTGGTGGAGTCGGCTTGGGCAACGGGGCCGGTCCGCGGAGGTAGACTTGCCCGGAGCGCCGGCCGCGTTACCCGGATGATGAGAACAGGGCGCGGACCCTCCTTGGGGGGCCCGCGCCCTGAGTCGTCTCAGTGAAAAGACGGGCCTGGCGGCCTCTGCCTAACTCAAGATCTCCTCACGGCTCGTCATGTCCTCATGAAGCTTGAAGGCCGCGTGCAGAGCTCTGACCGCGGTCTCCGCATGGCTCTGGCGAATGACGCAGCTGATCTTGATGGAGCTTGTGGAGATCATCTCGATGTTGATGTCGTTCCCGGCGAGGACTTCGAACATCTTGGCGGCGATACCCGGGTAGGTCTTCATGCCTGCGCCGACAAGCGTGACTTTGGCCACTTCTGTGTCGAGGTCGAAACGAGCAAAGCCCAGCTCGTCTTTCAGCGCTGTAAGGACCGTGCTGATCCTCTGCAGGTCTCCTTCTGGTGCGGTGAACGAGATGTCTGCCTTGCCCTCGGCCGAGACGTTCTGGATGATGACGTCAACGTTGATGTTGGCCTTGGCCAGTGCGCTGAAGACCCTGGCCGCCTCGCCGATCCTGTCGGGCAGATCGTGAATGGTGACCTTGGCGTCGTCGAGCGCGTAGGTCACTCCGGAGATGATGGCCTGTTCCATACCCTTCTCTTCCTGTCCGATGAGTGTTCCTGGTGCGTCCGTGAAACTCGACCGCACCCACAAAGGCACGTCGAAGCGCCGAGCCACTTCAATACTGCGCAGCATCATGACTTTTGCCCCGCTGGCCGTAAGTTCGAGCATTTCGTCGTTGGAGATGAAGTCCAGCTTGCGGGCTTCAGGAACGACGCGAGGGTCGGTGGTGTAGATGCCGTCGACATCGGTGAAGATCATGCAGGCCTCGGCGCCGAGCGCGGCGGCGAGCGCGACCGCGGTGGTGTCCGAACCGCCCCGACCGAGAGTGGTGACATCTTGGTCGGTGGAGACTCCTTGAAAACCGGCGACGAGGACGATCTTGTCCTCCTCCAGTGCCTTCAGAATACGATGCGGTCGGATATCGAGGATCTTCGCCTTGGTGTGCGCGGTATCGGTCACGATACCGGCCTGTGACCCGGTCAAGGAGATCGCTTCATACCCCAGCTCCTGGATAGCCATGGCCACGAGGGCTGCCGAGATGCGCTCGCCTGTCGAGAGCAGCATATCCATCTCACGGGCAGGCGGGTTGTCCGAGATCTCACGGGCCATCTCGATGAGCTCGTCGGTCGTGTCTCCTCGGGCAGAAACGACGGCGACGACAGGATGGCCGAGCCTTCTGGCATCGACGATGCGGTTGGCCACGCGCTTCATGCAGGTGGCATCAGCCACCGACGTCCCCCCGAACTTCATCACGA
>JAFGIH010000136.1 GCA_016929985.1 Thermoleophilia bacterium
CCTCCGCCTAAAGCATCTTCTTCAGCAGGCGCCCGCTCTGGAGGGGGCAGGATTCCGAACCCGTGAGGGCGCGAGTGTCAAGGAGACGCGGCCCGCCCCAGACCAAGGTCTGGGGCGGGCCGGGCGGTGCAGTCGGCTATGCCTGCTGCACGTCTAGACGTCGCGGGTTACTAGTGCTCGCCCATCCAGGTCTTCTCCCAGGACCAGCCCACGAACCCGGCTTCCATCGGGTAGTCGCAGTGCACGTAGTCTTGGATGACCAGAGTCGCCGGGGCTTGCCACAGCGGGATCATGAGGGCATGCTCGTTCATGTAGCGGACGATGTCCTCGGTCTTGGCGATCTGCTCTTCTTCCTTGCGGGCCATCAGAGCCGGCTCGAAGAGAGCGACGAAATCGTCGGGGCGCTTGAAGCTGGCGAGGTTGGTCTTCGGAGTCGGCCCCCACCAAGCCGCGCAAGACATCAAGTAGGTCACGTCGTTGCCGGAGAACATGAGGGCCAGATCGTCCCACCCGCTTCCGAACACCGAACCGTAGAAGCGACCGGCGTCGGCGATATCGAGAGTGGTGACAAAACCGGCCTCATCCAGATAGCCCTTGACAGCCTCGGCGCCGGTGCTACGACCGCCCGTCTGAGCGACGGCGAGGATGGTGATGGGGCAACCGTCGGCATAACCGGCCTCAACCAGAAGGGCCTTGGCCTTTTCGGGATCGTAGGTGCGCTTGACAGCGATGGCCTCGCCGCCCCACTCACCAGGAGGAGCAACGGCGTACAGCGGGAAGCCGCGGCCGTAGTTGATGGCATCATGGATGGCTTGCTTGTCGAGGGCGTACTCAACGGCCTCACGGACCCTCTGATCAGCCATCGGGCCGGTCTCGTCCATGGTGTTCGGCATGAGATGATACTGGAATCCGGCCCAACCCTCTTGGAGGGTGTAGCCCATATCCTGCATCTCCTTCTGGCCCTGAGCATCGGCACTCTGCCAGATGTCGGCCTGGCCGGCCTGCATCATGGCTGAAGCGGTGGTGTTGTCGGGGATGATCTGTACTTCGATGCCGTCCAGGTAGACCTCGCCACCCCAGTAGTTGGGGTTCTTTTCCCACACGAGCGACTGGTCGCGGTTGAACTCCTTGAGCAGGAACGGGCCGGTAGCAACGAGGTTCTCGGAGCACCATTCTTGTCCGCCGTTCTCGCCACCATTGGCCTCATAGGCGGCCTGAGAGAACATCGGTACCCAGCCCACGGCCTGCAGCAGCTGGTTGTGCCAGTAGTTCAGATGTAGCACGTAGGTGTAGGTGTCGACGATCTCGAATTCTTTGATGGAGTCGGCGAACTGTAGCTTGCCGTTGGCCGCGCCGATATCGTAGTTCCACTTCGCCACTTCGGCGGTGAGCTCGGTGCCGTCATGGAAGAGGACACCCTCTTCGAGCTCGAACGTGATGGTAAGAGCATCCGGGTCCTCTGTCACGGTCTTGGCCAAGCAGGGGACCAGCTTCCGGCCGGGAGCGAACTTCATGGTCCTCTCCACACCGGGGAAGATGGCGCCTTCATCGGTCGGGCCCATGCTGGACCACCAGCCGACGCTCTGCGGGCCTGCGTTGTGGATGAGCCTCAGGACGCCACCGGAGACCGGCTGGTCGGCCGGCGCGGCGGTGGTGTCAGTGCTCGGAGCGGCAGTGGTTTCTGTGGCCGGCGGCGCCGTGGTGTCGGTGCCCCCGCCCGTGGTCGCCGTGGTGGCAGGTGGTGCAGTAGTTGCCGGCGGCTCTTCTTCGCCGCAACCGACCATGAAGACCATCAGCATCGCGACCAACACCAGGATGCCGAGACCCCAAATGGTCCTGCTCGTGGTTTTTCCTCTCACTTCGCTACCCCCTCTGCGGGACATTGTTTGCCTTGAGTCACACACGCTCTTTCGATGGTCGTGCATCTGGAAAAATCCTGTCCCTCCTCTGTGAACCCTGCGATACGCACCCCCTTCCAACGTCTCCCTCGCCTACCGCTGTGACAGTCGATTCGGCCTCGTCAACCGGCCGGCTTGCGGATGTATTCGCCCGTGAACACGAGGTCCTGGTGGATCATCGGCTTCGCGGGGTCGTAGATCTTGGTGTACCGAAGCGGGCAGTGCAACACTCCCGGAGGCACGTGGACCATGAAGGGCTTGGTGAAAACGATGGTCTGCAGCTCCTTTCCCACCTCGCCGATAGTGAACTCCACCTCGCCACCCAGGTCCAACATGTCAGGCGCACAGCCATAAAACGACAGGTACTGATCGAAGTCGTGCGAATGGGTGTGTGAAACCATTTCGAACGGTTCGGTGATGGCGAACGTCGCGATCCGGAAGCCCTGCGTAACCGGCACATCGGTGCCGAGGAGATAGATCGCGGGCCAGGGTACCTCGTGTTCGTGCGGATGCTGCGGGATCTTTATCTCGTCGCCGACTTTGAAGTACTTCCTATAGGGTGAGTTCTCCAGCTTTTCCAAGATCGACACTCCCTCCTGTTGCGACAGCCCCTCGGTAGCCCTCGTTGCTCGGTGTTCTACTCCATGCCGTCCCGGCTGTAGCCTTGCGACGGCATGGTCGACAGGTGGATGATAGGTCTGTCTACCCTCCGAAAGTACATGGGGCAATGCTTCACACCTTTGGGTATGAAGACCATAGAGCTCTCCGTGATGGTCAGCTTCTCCCTCTCCACCCACAACTCCACCTCGCCGCCCAGATCGTGCGGATGCTCAGAGTCTGATCCGAAGAACATGAGGATCTCGTCAGCTTCGTCGTGGCAGTGCTCCGGGGGAGATCCTTCGGATGACTCGCTGAACCAGACGCACTCGGCGTAGAACGCCCCTGGGACGAACCTGGAATCGATGAATGTGACCGGACGGATGGTCGTCCCCTCGAACTTAGTCGTGTCGGCCATATACCGGGTGACGATATTGTCCTTGTAGGTCTTCGCGTCGGGCATCTCGCTCCTTCCTCTACAGGCCGCTGATAGTGACGGCGTCCTCGACGGGCCGGCGGATGCTCCGGACTTCGTTGGCCACATCGTCGGGGTCCGCGTAACCAATGGCTACACCAATGAGGACGCTATACTCCTTGGGTATGCCCAGTTCTTCACGGATGATATCGGGGTACGCGGTCAGATTGACGGCGAC
>JAFGIH010000137.1 GCA_016929985.1 Thermoleophilia bacterium
CAAGCTGGCCATCCACAGGGCCGGCGAGGCGGGGGCCAACATCACGAGCGAAGACCTGATCCGAACCTACACCGTCGAAGACGTGATGGAGAAGCAGCCGGTCGCCCTGCCCGAGGAGCTTCCCCTGGCTGGCGTGCTCAGGGCTTTCAGCGAGCACGAGTTCCTCTGCTACCCGGTGGTCGACGACGAGAGGACACTCGTCGGATTGATCTCGTTCCACCAGATCAAGAGCACCCTGGTCACGAGCGACCTGCACCCGTTGCTTCTCGCTCATGACCTGATGGAGCCGGCGCGCGAGATCGTCGTGCCCGGAGCGCCTCTCCAGGAGACGATCGACCGCATGGAGCAACTGGGGCTCGAACACCTCGCCGTCGTCGCGTCGAGTCAGGATCGCCGCCTCGTCGGTTTCCTCGATCGCCAGCTCCTCATGCATGCCATCACGGCGGAGATCGTCCGGCGGAGGGAGAAGGCGGGCGCCGCCCACGCCACCTGAGCCCTTAGTGCGCAGGCCAATCCCCTGAGAAGCAACAGCGGTCGGGTCGTGCCTGAGGCGAGGAGGAAGGAGCGCACTCAGCCCTTCATTCCGGTGAGCTTGACACCTTCCACGAAGTAGCGCTGGTTGAACAGGAAGACGATGATGATCGGGATGAGCACGATCATGGAGGCGGCCATCATCAGGTGCCAGCGCGTGGTGTAGAGCGTCTGGTACTGTTGGAGGGCGATGGGCAGCGTGTACATCCGGGGCTCCTGCGTCACCAGCAACGGCCACAGGAAACTGCGCCAGGAGCCCATAAAGGTGAACGTTGCCAGCGTGGCCAGGGCGGGCTTCGACAGCGGCAGCGCGATCTGCCAGTAGATGCGGAAGAACCCCGCGCCGTCGATCTTCGCCGCTTCCTCCAACTCGCTGGGCAAGGTCATGAAGAACTGGCGCAGCAGGAACGTCCCGTACGCTGAGAATACCCCCGGCACGATCAGAGCCTGATAGGTGTCCACCCAGTTCAGCAGCTTGATGAGCATAAACACCGGCACCAGGGTGACGGCCCCCGGGATCATCATCGTCGCCAAGTAGCCGAAGAACAACTGGTCGCGCCAAGGGAATCTCAGGCGCGAGAAAGCATACGCCGCCATCGAGCAAGTCACCAACTGGCCCAGGGTGATGCAGACGGCCACGATCGTGCTGTTGAGGTAGAACATGACGAAGCCGGTCCGGATTGGCACATCCACCGGCATCCGAAGACCGAAGAGCTGCTCGAACAGCCGCGTGTCGATCTTGAACGCGTTCCAGGCGTCAGCGTAGTTGTGCCACTGGGGATCGATCCAGCTCTGCACTTCGATGCTGTCCGGCGCCACTCCGTCGAGGGTCTCCCCGGTCTCGACGGTTTTCACCCGGGCCCATGTGTCGAGCTTCTCGGCCGCGTATTTTCTCCCTTCCATCATCACGTACGACCGGTCGCCGCTTTCGTGGAACAGGTGCGCGTCCACCTCCGCCACCGGCTCGAGGCCGTCGGGCGTCTGGTCGGCAAACCGGACCTTGACTTTCTCGGAGATGACGCGGACCTCGACGCGCTCACCGTTCTGCTGGACGTACCGCTTCGTCGTGCGGGGGATGAAGCGAATCTCGCTCTTCTGCACGTCCTCTTCGCGCTTGAGCGACGAGGACGCCATCCAAAGGAACGGGACCACCATCGTGACGCCGCACGCCGCCAGCACCAGGTAGGTCACGATGTTGAGCCCGAATACCTTGTACTTCATGCCTCGACCATCCCGTCTCCCGCGCCGCGCGCCGGTGCGGTTTCTCAGTCGTAGCTCACCAGTTTGCCGCCGAGCCGCCAGTTGATCAACGTGAACACGAAAACCATCAGGAACAACGCCCAGGCGATGGCGGCGGCATAGCCGAACCGCTCGTTGTTGTAGATGTTCTGAAACAAGTAGTAGCTGATGGTGGTCGTGCTGCGGGCTGGCCCGCCTTTCGTCATGATGTAGGCCGCCTCAAACCCGCCTTGCAGCCCCCCGATGATACTCATGATCGTGATGAAGAACGTGGTCGGCGTCAGGTACGGCCACGTGACGTTCCAGAACTTCCGCCAGCGCCCGGCGCCGTCGATATCCGCCGCCTCGTAGAGATGCCGGGGCACATTCTGCAACGCCGCCAGATAGAGGATCATGTTGAACCCGCCGATGCCGCCCCACAGCCCCATGAGGATCAGCGAGGGTTTCGCCCATTCCACGGTCGTCAGCCAGCCGATCTTGTTCAGCCCCAGACTCACCAGGATCTGGTTGGCCAGCCCGAAGTCGGCATCGAGGATCCACTTCCACAGGAAGAAGATGGCCACGCCGGCGCACATCGTGGGCAGGAAGTATACGGTACGGAAGGCGACCCGGCCCCGGATCTTCTGGTTCAGCACCAGCGCCAGCACCAGCGAGCCGGCCATGCCCAACGGAATCCCGAGCATGAGGAACAGGGTGTTGAAGACGTACTTCCAGAACATCCCGTCCATGATCAGCTCACGGTAGTTGGACAGCCCGACGAACGCCAGATTGGGGCCGAGGTCCCACTCGACAAAGCCCAAGGCCAGCGCCGCGACCACCGGGCCCAGAACGAATACGAGGAAGCCCAGGAAGTTGGGCAGAATGAACAGGTAGCCGGCCAAGGCCTCGCGCCGACGCTCCCCGCTCAACCTGCGTTCATGACCTGTCGCTGTCGTCCCCATCGTCTCTATTCCGGCCGCCGCTCTTCGATCAGCTTGTTCATCTTGTCCTGGAAATTCTGGAGCGCCTCTTCGAGCGTCTTGATGCCCAGCCGGTACTCCTCAATGCGATCGCCGAACTCCGTAGACACCTGGAGATACGGAACCCATGGATGCAATAATGGCTCGGTGTAGGCATAGGCGAGCGAGTCCACATAAACCTGGTTGTCGTCCCTCTCCTTCGGCCAGTCGACCGTGGCCTCGTTCACAAAGTAGCCGTCGAGCGTGGCCAAGGCGGGGTTGCAGTCGCCCATGTCGACCACGCGCTTGGCGCCGGCCGGCCCGGTGATGAACTTGATGAATTCCCAGGCCAGCTCGGGCCGCTTGCAGGTCGTCGAGATGCCCCACCCGTGGCTACCGAGCAACGTGGCGCGCCGCTTCCCCTTAGGCAGCGGCGCCACGTCCCACTCGAAGCCCTGCACCTTGCGGTACGGCAGCACCTGCCAGCGGCCGGTGATGATCATGGCCGCCTGGCCCGTCTGGAACGGATCAGCCTGGAGGCTCTGCATCTGAGCCAGCGTGGGCGCGACGTGGTGCTTGTCGGCCAGTTCCGCGCAGAACTGAATCGCCTCGCGCGCCTCCGGGTTGTTGATGATGCACTTCGAGTAGTCCTCGTTGTACACCTTCGCCTCATTCTGCAGCATGAAGATGGAGTAGTGCGGCGGGTAGGCCATCCCGTACCGGGTCACGTTGCCCTTGCCGTCGCGCTTGGTCAGGCGCTGCGCCACCTCCAGCAGCTTGGCCCAGTCCCACGTATCGTCCGGATAGGGAATATCCTCGGCGTCGAACATGTCCTGGTTGTAAAAAAGGACGAACACTGCGAGGTTGCCCGGCAGGCAGTACTGCCGGCCGTCGAACTGGTACATCTCCAGCCCGATCTTGTGGAAGTCGGGCAGCTTGAATGCCGTGTCCTGCTCGATGTAAGGAGTCAACGGGATGAAGTTGCCCTTACGCGCGAACTGAGGGAAGTAGACGTTCTCAACAAACACCACGTCCGGCGCGCTATTGCTGGCAAACTGGAGCACGAGCTTGTTGTAGTACTCCGTCGCCACGATGGGGATGTACTTGATTCCTACGTCGTGATGCGTCGTCTCGAACTCACCGTACAGCGCCTTGCGCACCGGGTCGTAATCGGTCGTCGCAAAGGCGGTGACCCACAGCTTCGGCTTGGTGTCTCCGCCGCACCCGACCATCGCCGCGATCAGCACCGCGATTCCACTCAGCATCAGCGACCGTCTCATCACCGTTCCTCCTCCGTAGATCCCAACGGGTCGCACCGCTCACGCCATGAGAGCTTGCATCATAGGCGCCCGACCCCGCGCCGTCAAGGCGAGCAGAGGGGTCGGCCCATCGCCAGCCGCGCGAAAGGAGCAATTGTATAAGTGGACGCCAGGCATCTCCCGGAGCAACCTGCCCGGAGAGCAGAC
>JAFGIH010000138.1 GCA_016929985.1 Thermoleophilia bacterium
ACCCGCAGCTCCTCCGCGAAGATGACCCAGGTGCTCGAGGCCGGCCTAGACCGTGCGTGCACGGGACACCTCCTCGATGAAGATGTCGGTGAGCGAGGGCAGCACCCGCTCGAAGCGGTCCACCGGCACAGCACCGTCCACGTAGGCCGAGAGTATCTGCTCCGGCGTCAACGCTCCGCCCACCTCGTATTCCACCGTGCCGTCGGGGAGCACCTTGTGCCGGCTGTCGCGCAGACCGTCGGGCATCCCGGCCGCCTGTACCTGCACCGACTTCACACCCCGTTCGCGCCTGATGGAGGCCAGATCACCGAACAGGAGCAGCCTGCCGTCGGATATGAGGGCGATACGCTGGCACATCTCTTCGACGTCCGCCATGATGTGGGTGCTGAACATCACCGTCGCGCCGGCCTCCTGGTGCTCGCTGAGGATGTCCTTCATCAGCCTGACGTTCAGGGGATCGAGACCCGCGAACGGCTCATCGAGGATGAGGAGCCGGGGACGGTGGATAATGGCCACGGTGAACTGGATCATCTGCTTCATGCCTTGGGAGAGGCTCCCCACCTTGGCCAGACGGTGCTCGTAGAGGCCCACTCGCTGCAGGAGCTCGTCGGCGCGCGACTCGGCCTCCGCCCGGGAGAGGCCCTTCAGCCGCCCCAAGTAGCGGATGGTGTCGAACACCCGGGAGCGCGGAGGCAGTCCCGCTTCTTCCGGCAGGTAGCCCACGCTGCGCAGCACCGCCAGCTCGGGGCGCGAGCCGAGGATCGACACAACGCCCCCGTCCGGCCGGATGATGCCCAGAGCCATGCGGATGGTGGTGGTCTTGCCCGAGCCGTTAGGACCCAGGAAGCCGAAAATCTCACCGGGCCGGACGGCGAACGACACTTCGTCGACCACGGTCCGGTGGCCGAAGATCTTGGTGAGAGTCTCTACCTGCAGAGCATGCTCAGACACGATGACCCTTCTCGACCGCCTTCACGCGCAACGGCGCCCACTATAGACCGGTCGATCGCGCCCGGCAAGAAGCCCGACCGGGGCGCCCTCCGGCGGGTGGCGACCGGCGACACCCCCGCGCCCGTGGGGTTCCCGGCGGGGTTCCCGGGCGGGGCACTCTCGTCGCCGCCGCCCCGGCTCAGCCGCCGAGCAACTCGTGCGCCTCGCGCAGGAGGTCGACGATTGGGAGAGCGGGACTCCGCGCACAGCGACTCTCGCAGAGACCACACGCAGTGCAGAGGTCAGCCCGGTGTCCCTCGTCGCGATACACGCGTGCGGCCGTCTTCACATCGTCGTACACCACAGCCTCGTTGTAGATCTCAAAGACGCGGGGGATATCAATGCCCTCGGGACAGGGCAGACAGGGTCGGCAGGAAGCGCAGTCGATCTCGCGGCGGGCCCAGTATGCGTCCCGGACCCGGTTGATCGCCAGCTCGTCCCGCACGCCGAGCGCATCTGCTTCAGCTCTGTCCGCCACAGCAAGGTCCTCGTGGAGTTGGCCCCTGGTCGCGATGCCGCAGACCACCGTCGAGACGGCCGGGAGATCCCAGACCGAGCGCAGAGCCCACTCGGCCGGCGTCCAGTCGTGCGGCGTAGCTGTCCAGATATCCCGCACGGCTTCCGGCGGCGTTTGGACAAGCCGCCCGCTCTTGAGCGGCCCGGTCACCACGACCGCGAGTCCCCGGCCGGCGGCGTAGTCCAACCCCACGGAGCCTGGGTCGCGACCCGCATCCATGAAGCTGTACTGGAACTGAGCGAACGTCCACCGGTCGTACCCAGCGACGACCTCCCTCAGGACGTGATAGTGGTCACGGAAGGCGAACCCCAGACTCCCCACCCGTCCGTCGCTCACAGCCTGATCGGCCTGCCGCAGAAGACCTGACTGCACGATCAGCGGCCAACTCAACCTGTCGATACCACCCAACACGCAGAAGTCGGCGTGGTCGATCTGCAACCAGTCCAGTTGGGCGCCCAGGGAGTGATCGAAGGCGGCCGCCGAGCCGGCAGTCGCGGCGCCGGCGCCGAGGGCCGCCGAGCCCGTACTCGACCGCGAGGCCGCGGCGGCCACCGGGACGGTCACGGCGACCCTGACCTTCTCCCGGTACCCCTCGCGGAGCGCCCGTCCCACGGCTTCTGCCACGGGACGTTGACGGGCCATGTCGTAGGGATACCCCAGGTCGATGTAGTTGACCCCGCCATCGATCGCGTCTCTGACAAGAGACGTCAGGTCCGGCTGCGGCAACATGCCCGCTCGGACTCCGAAGCCCAGCGCCGACACCTCCCAGTCAAGACCGCCGAATCTGCGATACCTCACGCGAGACTCCGTCTTCACCCCAACTCCGGGCACCCGGCTGTGGGCACCCCTATTCGAAATCTCCCGGGTTCACCCAGGGAGCCGCGTGCGACGCACCGAGACAGCCCACGAGGAACCCGTACGGTTTGTCACACCATCTCGTGATGCACGGCAGATGCACGAAGCCTCCCGGGCAGATGACGGCGCTGGGCTTGTTGAACACCTGCGTCTCGAATTCTGGCCCGAGCTTGAACTCTATCTCCGCGCCCAAGTAGTCAGGGTCGTCCGGATCGAGGCCTACGAACACCAGGGCCTCCGTCTCCGGGTGAGTGTGCCCTTCACCGAAGCGGTGCCATATGCCCGTTCCGCTGTAGAAACCCCAGGTGAAGTTGAGGTCGAACCCGTTGAGGCCCTCACCGAACAGCCAGACTATAGTGTCACCGTTGCCCGGACCCATGATCAGCTTCGGGCGCATCACACCCGTCCTCTCCACCTCCATGGGATCCACTCCGTCCGGAGGCGCAGGCAGGCCCTTCTCGGCGGCGGCGAGGGCGGGATCCTCCACATTGGCCATGCCGGCGATGACCTCAAGCCCCACGTTGGTGCGCAGCGGATGCACCAGGCCGGCATACGTGCCGCCCGTGCTGACCTGAGCCGGGCGGGCGCTCTCAGGGATAGCCTCCGCGCTGTAAACCGGGTCGAGGCCAAACAGATAGTGAACGACGGGCCGCCCCACCTTTCTGATCCTGACCGGCCCGTGCGGTAGGCCCTTGGGGACGCAGACCACCGTCGGCTCGGTGAAGACATGCTCCTCGCGTTCCTCGCCGAGCTCGATGGAGACCTCTCCCCCATCGAAGCTGCGGATGTCGTCAAGGTCGATGCCGGCAAAGACGAGCACCTCGTCGTACGGATGCACGACCGCGCCCTCCACCGGATGACATACACACGGCTCTTTGAAGAAGCCGAAAGAGAAGTTGCCCTGGTAGCCCTCCCAGTCCTTGCCCTCCGCCCACACTCTGGGTTGAGGATACAGACCCGCCGGGCCATCCTTGACTTCCAGCGTCTTGACCAGATGCCCCCACTGCTTGCCTCGTATCTCCATCACTCGCTCCTGCACTCGCTCCAAGGATCTGTTCCTTGGATGGTTTTCTCACTCTTCTGGGGGCGCTAGGCGAAGTACTCAGGCCCCACCTCGGCCAAGACCTCGCCTCTGCCCCGCTCCCACTGTTCGAACATCGGCCTGAACTCGTCGCCGAAGATCTCGGTCCAGTACCGGATCGTCGCGATCTGCAGCCTGCCCTCGGCGTCGCTGCTCAAATGGTAGTGGGCGCTCGCCTCTTTCGCCGGCCATTCTCTCCCTGTGGTCTCGTCGCCGAAGACGATCGAGAACTGCACCACCGCTTTCATGGTCCGGGTGTCGATGACGTAGTAGTTCGGGGTGATCCTCTCCACCAAGCCGGGGTGGACGAACGAGATCAGCAACTGCTGCCGGGTGAGCGGCGCCGACATGAACTCAGATTCAGCCGCCGTATGCATCCGGAACTCGAGGTCCTCGGAGAAGTACTCGCGAAGCTTCACCACCGACTGCGCGGCCCCCTGGTGGTCGTTGACGGCCCGGAAGTATCCGTCCAGCCAGTCCACGATGTCTTCGTAGCTGTGACTCACTGTGGCGCTTCCTTTCGTGGAGCCCCCGTCTGCGCGGGGCCTCCTATCTCGCGGACTCCGCTCGTCCACGGGGGCCTAGTTCAATGTCCTCACGAACTTGAACTCACCAGACTCGACCACCCATTCGTTGTAGCCTCCGTGGAGCTGATGGTCGTCGGGACCGTAGTTGACCACGCCCTGGGTGACCGGGAAGTCCTGCAGGGCCTCTATCGCGTCGCGGATCTTCGCTCTGTCGTCAACGCCGGCCTTGAGCCCTTCCAGGAGGATGTAGAAACTGTCGTAGGCGGCGCCGGCAAACAGGGTCACAGCCTCGTCATACGCGGCTTCGAAACGGGCGCCGAACTCCACCATCTCGGCCTTGTAGGGGAAGTCGTCGGGCAGGTCCACCGGGTTGGTGATCCCCGCGCCTATGAGCAACAGCCCCTCCACCACTTCCGGCCCCTTCATGAAGACCGTCGGGTGCCCCGAAACGGCCCCGGATTGAATGGGACAGGTGACTCCCAGCGCCCGCAGCTTCTGGACGAATATGGGCGTGTGGTGGATAGACGACATGAGAAAGAGCACTTCGGGCTGGACTTCCTTGTAGGCCGCGTAGATCTTGTTGACCATTGGCGTCATGTCGGTGATGTCCAGTTGCCAGTTGTCCGTGAGAGCCGTGATCTCGACTCCCTTGTCGGGGAGGGTCTGGGTGAGGAGCTCGATCGCCTGGAAGTTCGGCGGCAGAGCGTCCGCGGCCGCCAGGATGTTCGTCCAGCCCTCGGCTTCGATCTGCTTGGTAAGAGCGTCGGCGACATCCTCCGGGCCCACACTGCATATGAACGACCAGTGCTCATCCACCGCCGGAGCATCAAGGGTCGGGGTGTCCCAGCGCAGAAGGGGGACTTCGTACCGCTCGGCCAAGGGTTGCACGGCCAGGGCGCACGGTGTGTGCAACGGCCCCAGGATCGCGGTGACCTTGTCCTGAGTGATCAGTTTGGTCGCCGCCGAGACCGCGGTGGCCGCATCGGTCTTGTCGTCCATCAGGATCAGCTCTATGGGCCTCCCGTTGACACCTCCGTTGGAGTTCAGCAGGCCGATCTCCAGATCCAGCGCGTTGAGCATGGACTGGGTGGGGACCGCGGCGCCGCCGCTCATGGAGGTCACCACTCCGATCTTGATGGGCTCCCCCGTCGCCGGCCCGGTAGCCGCGGTCGTCTCTGCCGGCGCCGCCGTCGTGGCGGTCTCTTCCCCGCCGCCGCAGGCGACCGCGAACGGAAGCGCCACCAGCAGCGCGACCGCCGCACCCACCGTTACAAGTCTTCTTCTCATGGACCTGCCCCTTTCTGTCGTAGCCGCCGCGTATCGTGCACCGTTCATGCAGTCCTCACCTCCGGTCTCCACCCCTACCTACCCCCTAGATAGGCGCCACGGAGCCGCTCGTCGTTTCGCAGGTCACACGCAAGGCCGGTCAGCACCACCGAACCCGTCTGGATCACGGCCGCCCGGGTCGCGAGCGAAAGAGCCATCTCGGCATTCTGCTCGACCATCAACATCGTCAGCCCGTTCGCGTTCAGCCGGGCCAGAGCATCGAAGATCCGCTCCACGGCCATGGGGGCAAGACCCATCGAAGGCTCGTCCAGAAGCAGTAGACCGGGCTGGGCCATCAGACCGCGTCCGATCGCGAGCATCTGCTGCTCGCCCCCGGAAAGCGTCCGGGCCGGCTGCTTGCGCCGCTCGGCCAGGATGGGGAACAAGTCGTACACGTAGGCCAGATCGGCCGCGTAGCCCTCCTGCCAGTCCCTCTTGCCCGACGCGCCCATGAACAGGTTGTCCTCCACAGAGAGAGTGGGAAACAGCTGACGCCCCTCGGGCACCTGGCAGATACCGCGCCTGACGATCTTCTCCGGCGGCAGCGAGGTGATGTCTTGGCCTTGGTAGCTCACGGTGCCGCGTGTGGGCCGGAGGATGCCCGACACCGTTCCAAGGAGCGTGGTCTTACCCGCGCCGTTCGCGCCCAGCACAGCCACCACCTCACCCTGGCCCACCGTCAACGAGACGCCATGCAGGGCCTGAATCGAGCCGTAGGCGGTCACGATGTCCTCCAGCACCAGTGCCTCCCGCGGTGCCGCGACCGGTGCCTCGCCCTCGGGAACGGTCCCCACCGTGGCCTCGGCCGCCTGCTCCCGACCCACGCCCAGGTAGGCTTCGATCACTGTCTCGTCCTGTCTGACCTCATCCGGCGTGCCCGAGGCTATCAGCCCGCCGTGATCGAGCACGTTCACGGCGTCGGAGATGCCCATCACCAGGCTGATGTCATGTTCCACCAGAAGAACGGTCACCCCGGCCGCCCGGATGGCCGCTATCTTGCCGACCAAGTCGACCCTCTCGGAGGCGTTCATCCCGGCCGCCGGCTCATCGAGCAAGAGCAGACGGGGCTCCGAGGCCAGAGCCCGTGCGATCTCCACCAGACGCTGCTGCCCGTAGGGAAGGCTTGCGGCAGGCATCGACGCGCGCTCCGCCAGGCCTACGAGATCCAGGACCTCCAGCGCCCGGGCGCGGGAGCGCTTCTCCTCCGCCCTCTGGCGGGGCAGACCCAGGCAGCACGACCAGAAGCCGGAGCGTTCGTGTCGGTGGCGACCCACGAGTACGTTCTCGAGCACACTCATGTTGACGAAGATGCGCAGATTCTGGAACGTCCGGGCCAGCCCCAGCCGCGCCACGGCGGCAGGACTGAGCTTCGCCAGATCGACGCCATCGAACCGTATGCAGCCTCCGGTCAGCCGCTGGTGCCGGCTGATGGCATTGAACAGGGTGGTCTTACCCGCGCCGTTCGGACCGATCAGTGCGGTGATGCTTCCCTCTCTCACCTCGAACGACACCTCGTCCACCGCCTTGAGACCGCCGAATGCCACCGAGCTGTCCTCTATCTGCAGCAGCGGACGCCCCAGAGACACGGGCTGGGGCCCGCTGGAACCGTCCCCGGGACGATCCTGGGGCGGAGCATCCTCCGGCCCATCGTCCGGGGGAGCGTCCACCGAAGCGCCCTGTGAGTCGCCCGCTGAACCTTCGGGCGGGATCGCCGAGGGTGCGGCCTCACCCCCGGCGACCTTCTTGAACAGCCGCTTCAACCACGTGCGCGAGGCGGGAAGCAGACCCAAGATCCCAGCCGGCAGGAAGAGCAGGAACAGGAGCATGATGAGGGAATACGCCACTCCGCTGTACTTCTGCAGCACCGTGAAGTAGTTGATGAGCCAGGTCATGAGAATGGCTCCGAGAACGCCGCCCCAGATGGTGGAGGTGCCGCCGATCAGGCCCATCACGATGGGTAGGATCGACGCCGTGAACATGAACGAATAGGGGCTCACCGAGCCGGTCATGAACGCGAACAGGCCGCCTGCGAAACCGCAGATCACCGCGCTCACCACGAACGCGAGCAGCTTCCAGTTGGCCGTGCGGATGCCCAGCGTGGAGGACGCGATCTCACTCGTGGCCAGAGCGCGCAACGATCGGCCGAACCTGTACCTGAGGCCCCGTTCGACCAAGAGCAGGATGATGAGCGCCGGTATCCAGACCACGTAGTACTGGCGCAGGAAGCTCCCCACCTTGAATCCGAAGATGCTGAGCAGGGGGACACCGGCAAAGCCGTTGATCCCTCCGGTCAGATCCTGCAGCTGAATGACGAGCACGATGAATATCTGTCCGAGACCGATGGTGGCGAGGGCCAGATAGAACAACCGCAGTCTGAGCACCGGCCGCCCCACGATGAGCGCGATGATGCCTGGGACGATGGCGCCGATGAACAAGGCCGCCAACGTGGGGACACCGAGCTTGATCGAGAGCAGGCCGGCGACGTAGGCTCCCATCCCATAGAAGGCGGAATGGCCGAACGATAGCTGGCCGGCCTGACCCAGGATGATCCCCACGGCCACGGTGAGCATCGCGAACAGGCCAGCTGTGGTCATGACACTCAAGGCATAGAGGTTCTTGAAGGCGATGGGCCAGACCATGAGGACGACGATGACAAGCGCCTTGGCGATCCTGGGATACCAGGCTGCGTCGACACTCGCCCAGCGCCGGCCCGAGCCGGACACCGCCTCTGCCGTCCCCGGCTCAATGGTCGCCACCCGCCTCGCTCTGAGCGGAGACCTCATGCCTCGCCCTCCGCCATGGTCGTGCCCAAGATCCCCTGTGGCCGGAAGTACAGGATGAGTATCAACAGAGCGAAGGCGATGGCGTCCTGGTAGCCAGCAGGCATGAAACCGGTGCTCAGTGACTGGATGATACCCAGCGCCAGTCCGCCGATGACCGCGCCTCCACTGGAACCCCACCCTCCGAGGATGGCGCCTACGAAGCCGTTGAGTCCCCAAACGCCGCCCACGGTGTAGGTGACGGGCACCAGCGACCCTATGGCGAGACCGCCCACCGCCGCCACCGCGGCCGAGATGGCGAACGCGAGCATGATCATCCTGTTGGTGGAGATGCCGGACATGCGCGCAGCGTTGGGATTGGTGGCGGTGGCCGTCATCTGCTTGCCCACCCGGGTACGTGAGCTGAGGATGTAGAGACCCACGAAGATCGCCAGCATCAGTCCGATGACCCACAGGTCTTGCGGAGCTATGGCCACCCCATCAGGGCCCCCGATCCACAGGAGCTTGTCACCCGTGAACGTGGGTATGCTCTTGGGATATCCGCCCCACTTGATGAGCGCGACACTCTCCACGAGGATGCTCAACCCCACCGTAGCCAGGATCATGTTGACGAAGGACGTCCGCATGATGGGCTTCAGTACGACCACGTACATCACCAAGGCCATGGCTACTACCGCGAGGATGCTGAGGATGATGCCGGCCCAGTAAGGGAGGCCGCACTCGTTCAAGAACGAGAAGGCGAAAAATGCGCCCACCATGACGAAGCTGCCCTGCGCCATGTTCACGATGTGCGAGGTGCGATAGATGGTGACGTAGCCCAGCCCGATCAGGGCGTAGATCGACCCCATCGTGATACCGGTGACGATGAGCTGGAACCAATGCGCCATCCACTCACTCCCTCGACCGTCTTCTCCACGGCCGGGCGGCACGCCCACGCGCTCCGGCCGGCCCGTCGCCTCCAGCGGCTGCCCTCAGTATGGCGAGCTACCCCGGTGCTGCTCCACGATCACGTCTCCACTCGCCGACGACCGCCCCTTGGTAGAGAAGCAGCCGCATCGCCGTCACGGCCTCGTCTATGGTCAGGCGGGGACGGTCGAGTCCAGGCTCCCGCCTGGCCCCATACCATCCGCCTTGCACACCGTTGGTCATCGCCATGAACACGTGGGCCAGCGCGGCGCCGCTGAGGCCCATCTGTGAGAAGACAGGCTGTTGCGCCACCACTGCCTCGCAGAGCTCGTTGACGCGCGTCAGATACCGGCGGTATTCCTGCCTCGCCGTGGTGTCGGCTTCACTGTCGGAGTCGTCGGCCTTGCTTGGTCCGGCCGTCTCTTGGAACCCGAAGGTGATGAGCATGAACTGCATCATGGGTTCGTCGGCTTCGTAGTCTTCGAGCACCGAGCGCATCAGCGCGATCAGGAGGTGCCGGGGGTCGGGGTCCTGCGCGGCGGCGGCTTCCAGAGCCTGCTCCGCGCGGCTGTTGACCTGCGCCCAACACGAGGCGAAGACGGCCTGGAGTAGGTGGAGTTTGCCCCGGTAGAACCTGAGAACGCCGCTCTCACTCGTGCCGGCCCGTTTCGCGATCACCCGGAGCGAGCTCCTGTGATAGCCGCACTCAAAGAAGACCTGTTTGGCCGCCTCGAGCACCCTTTGGGGCACATCGGATCTGTTCTCACCCGCCATCACACGCCGCCTTGTCCGCATGCTACCGGGTCCTCAGCCACCCGGCCGGTTCTGGTAGTAGCTGCTACTACCCGGCCATGGCCGCACCATAGCAGAGGCACGCTCCGCTTGTCAATCGATCGATCGCCGGCCTGAAGGACGGCGTGCAGGGCGGCGCGAAGAACGACGTGGAAGGCGATCCGGCCGGGGCGGCGCTACGCGCCGCCCCGCCCGGTCTCCATCATCTCCTTGAACGTTTCGAGCATCGTCTTGTACTGCTCGTGGTTGTAGACGCGGGGGTCGAAGTTCTCCCACTCGAAGGTAAGAGCCGGTATGCCGAGCTCCTTCGAGATGACGTCCTTGATGATGAAGGCATCCCCCACGCCGTATCTGCATCCAACGTGGTAGTGGTTGAGCACGCCGTCCACCTTCAGGCGTCTGCACATCTCTGGGATGATCCTCGACCTGCCGCCCAGATGGTTTGCCGGCGAGCCGTGCAGATGTTGCACCAGCACGTGGTAGGGATCGGAGGGGTCCACCACCGCGGAGCCGGCGCCGTCCGGCTCCGACGAACCCTGAAAGTCGGAGGCCACGATGGCGATGCCCATCTGTTCCGCCAGATGCTCCAGCCGCGGATCGCACTGATGGCACGGCAGCACCGACAGCACCCGGGGCGCCCCTTGGGGGGTCGCCCCCACCCCCTGCCTGGTCCTCTCCAGGAGCTCCTCGTACAGGATCTCGAGCGCGTCCACCGCCTCGGCGAGTCCTTCCCTGCCGAACGGGATCCCGCCCAGACCCGAGAGCAGGTTCAGATGGGTGGAACCCAGAGGCACCGGATCGCTGGCGGCTATGAGGTCGTTGACCGTGCCGATGGCCCGCCCCAACCTCGCGTGCGCTTCGATGGCCTCCCACAGCATGTCGTCGGTGATCTCGAAGCCGGTCTCCTCCAGTATCCGTTCGCCCACCCTACGCATGCTCGTGGCGGCGAAAGTGGTGGCGCGGCTGATGTCCGGATACTCCCACAACTCCCGGTCCTGGCACGCGTCGATGTAGCAGGCGGGGATCCCCCACAGCTCCTCGATGAGCTCGTTCGCCTTGGGGCTCGCCTCACAGCTGAACCCCGAGGTGACGGTGAGGTCCGGTCTGGGGAGCCACCCCAGCGTGAGGAGCCCCACTCTGGTCTTGACCATCCCACAGTGCGAGACCACGCCGCCTCGCAACCACTGGCGCTCGGCGGCTTCGAACACCTGGCCGAAACGGTCGAACACGCTGCCCAGCACGATGAGAAAGGTGAAATTGGGATTCATCAACCCCACGGTGCCACCGTGGTCCACAATCGCCGATCCCAGGACCTCCATCCCCGGAGCCATGCAACTGTGGACGATCTTCTCCCGGCCTTCGTCCCGCAACAGCGTCACGTCCACCAGATCTTTGAGAAACACTCCCATGATCTTGCGAACACCCAGCAACTCCATGCCGAAGTAGGTGTCGAGCCGCGATCTACCCCGCTCAAGGTCTTGCCCGCTGATCCCCAGCTTCGCGAAAGCCTTCTCCACGCGCGGCAGTTGCTCTGCGCTCGCACGTTCGTCAAAACCACACAGCTCAAGAAACTCACGCATCGAGGAGCCCTCCCGTCATGGTCTCGACGAAGGCGTCCAGCCTGGTCCTCAGTGGTCCCGTGTCCAAGCCGTGGTAGTTGGATTCCACGATCAGCATGGGGATGCCCCGCTCGGCCAGTTCCTTCTGAAAGAAGTAGCTCTCCTGGTCATAGAACTCACAGCACTGGAGTTCGTACCAGAGTACGCCGGCCACGTCGAAGTCGCGGATGAGGTCGAGCGCGTACTCCAGTCGCCTGCGCGACGACCCTCTCATGAATGCCGCCGGCCTCCTGTTCAGGAGATACGCTCGAGCGAGGGAGTCCAGAGGATCGCGCATCGCCGGCCCAGCCGTCCCGGCGGCTCGGGGAGGCCCTGCCGCCCCGGCGGTCCCAGGATCTCCGGCCGGGCCGGGTTCGCCGCCGTCCAGCGGGCCGACCCGGTGCCGGTAGTCCCTGATGCCTTC
>JAFGIH010000139.1 GCA_016929985.1 Thermoleophilia bacterium
CTGGCTCACCTGGTCGCTTGACGAGGGCACGGCCATCGCCGAGGAGCTTGGCTACGCGCCCCTTTCTGACGAGCTAAAGGCGCAGGCGCAAGAGAAGATCGACTCGATCAGCGCGGAGTAGCGCAGACCGGCCGATCGACAGTAGCAGGATTCGCTGTGATGAGTGCAGAGGGAGTCAGGTCATGACCGGCTCCCTCTGCACGTCTTGCGCGCCCGCAGATGAGAAGAAGCGCATCCTCGTGGTGGAGGATGACATCACCATTTCCGATCTTCTCACCTACAACCTCCGGCGTGCCGGCTACGACGTGATCCAAGGATTCAACGGCCGGGCCGGTGTCGACATGGCCCTGTCCCAACAGGTGGACCTGGTCCTGATGGATCTCCTGCTCCCCGGCTTGGACGGGATCAGCGCCAGTCGTGAGATCGTGCGGGCGAAGCCCTGGGTCCCTGTGGTCATAGTGTCCGCCCTGAGCGAGCGCGAGAAGCTGCTGGAGGGTTTTGGAGTCGGGGTGGACGACTACATCACCAAGCCGTTCGACCTCGACCTGCTGCTGGCGAGGATCGCCGCGAGCCTACGGCGTGCAGCGACCTCTGAGGGGTCTCGCACGGGGAGCCAGAACGAGTCCGTGCTCAAGGTGGGCGAACTCGTAGTGGATAGCGACACCCGATCGTTGCGCACCACGCGGGGAGAAGCCCGGCTCACTCCGAAGGAACACGCCATCGTCGGCCTACTCCTTTCGCAGCCGGGGCATCTTTTCACAAGGGAAGAGATAACGGAGAGCGTCTGGCATTGCCACTACCTGCCCTCATCGCGCACCCTCGACGTGCACATGCGGCGGCTGCGAGACAAGTTGCAGGGTATCAAGGCCGAGGTCACCATCTACGGCGTGCGGGGTGTCGGCTACCGGTTGGCTTCTATTGACCCGGGGCGCTCGCAGAGTGTGGCGCGGGCGTGACTGACTAGAACACTAGAACGTGACTGGCTCCAAAGTGGTGACCAGCCGGCGTCACTGCCGCTCGCTGTTTTCGCCCACCCAGGTCTGCACCATCTGCTCAATCTGGTCACGCGCCGCTCGGAAGTCGGCCAGCCGTTCTGCTTCTGAGGGGGCCGGCCTACCGGGGTCTTCGACCGGCCAACTCAGCCGCTCGTTCACTCCCGGCCAGACGGTGGGACAGTTCTTCTCCGCCTTGGCGCACATGATGATGAGGTACTGGAAGAGCATCTTGCCCAGGTACCTGTCGATGCCTTTCGCCTGCTGATCGGATAGGTCGAGGCCGCGTTCCGCCATGACCTGCACGGTCATGGGGTCGACCTCACCCGGAACCAGACCGGCGCTGTGCACCTCATAGCGATCACCGCCGTAGTGTCTCAGGAACGCCTCGGCCATCTGACTGCGGGCGGAGTTCCTTGTGCACAGGAAGAGCACCTTCGTTCTGTCAGACATGTCCCATTCCTTCCATTCTTGACTCTTGCCCCGAGGGCAGGGGGGCTATGCCTATCCCTGAAGAACGACGCCGAAGCAGAAGCAGGATACCCAGATGGAGCACAAGCACACTCGCCCACGATGCGATCGGGAGCCGGCACCAGAAGTCTTCAGGGGAGTGGGCTAGGTCGATCATCACAAGGTTCCAGCTTCCAATGACGAAGATGAAGAAGTGAAGGAGGAGCCGGTCGGCCTGCGTGAGCGGAGCCGAAGGCTGGTCCGCGTCCGCGGGGAACCCGTTCAGCGATTCCGCCTCTGCTACCTCGTCGAGGATCTCGGCCATCAGGCATGGGTGGGTTCTCCGCGGAGTCAGCATGGTCTTGACCACTCGAAGCCCCAGTCTGTGCGGGCGCTAGGCTGCCCACCGAAGCGGGAGGTCTTGCACCACCGCGACCTCGGCTCCACACTCGAGGCAGCCCAGTACGACACCCTCGTCGCTGCGCATGGTGGGGAGAAGAATGGAGCCGCAGCAGAAACAGCGGCTGCCCGCTTGAAGGGCGAATGTAAAGTCGGCCAGAGTGTCGGTGGGAGCCGTGGCGAGGATCTTCGATGCCGTGTTTGTCTGTGCGATTGAGATTCCCATCACACCTCCATTCGGTCGTCGACGACTGAACCTTCACCAAGACAATAGGCGACGTGGCTTCGGCCTGTGTTAGCGATGGGTTAATGGAAAGCAAGAAGTACGGGCATTCAGGGCAGCACGAGAGGATTTCTCCGTGTCGCGCCGAAGCGGCCCCCGGTCTGCAGCGCGTTGGTGCGGATTGTTCTCGTTTCGTTCGCGGAGCGGTAACACGCGCGGTCCGAGTCCGGCCTAGCCTTGAGAGGCAGGGTCCAGCACCGGAATCAGGAGGCGCGTCATGCGACTGCCTTCGGCGATCGATCGTCAAATCCGTGGCCGCAATGGGAGGGTGGATGACTCGGCGTTTTGGCCCGCGGGCGCGGCTATCCTCATCGTGGTGCTTCTGTGCTGCGCCCTCTTTCTCGCCGTCGAGCACCCTAGCTCGCAGACGGGGTCGGGCCTAGACGGCGGGGTTGACGACGCGGTCGACACTGTCCAACGTCTGGCGGCTGCCATCGCGGCCGAGCCTGAAAGGGCGGACCTCTATCTCGGGCTCGGGACCGCGGAGATGATGCTGGGGCACAACAAGGCCGCCTTGCGCGCCCTGAAGGAGTACGAGCGACTGAACATGTCCGCAGAGCCTATCGTGCCGACGGATCTGTAGCGGTCTTGGCATCACATCGAGATGGGAGGAGAGATGACGCCTGTGCTTGGCCCCGCCGTTCCGCTCGACCGGATGCACATGGAGGTCTTTGAGTTGCTGCAGACCCAGGGCCGACCTCTGACTGTGAGGCGGATCGCTCAGCTGATGAAGTCGCCTGAAACTGAGGTGCAGTCCGCACTGGGGGCGCTGCTCGAACTTCGTCTGATCGGCAGACTCAACACCATAATAGTGAGCTACGTTGCGAAGTCCCCAGGCGCGGACCGCGGCCTCGACAAGGGCCTCCGCGCGGGCGATGCTGCCGGCGCGTACCCAGTCGGTGCTCGCCGGCTCAACCGGGACCGTTCCGTCATGGGCACCTGATCAGCCCGTGTGCCCAGAGACAGGCTCCGCACCGCGGTGACACGTCGTCCTCACAGTCGTCCTGGTTGGTCTCGAACAGGTTGCAGCCCCCGCAGGCCACGCAAGGTGGGAAGTCGAATTCCTGGACTCGGCGCCGGAAGTCGACGTAATCGGGGTCCGACCATATCTCACTCAGGCTCTTCTCGAGCAGGCTCCCCACCACGTGGCGCGTGATTTTCCGCTCCTGCTCGCCGAAGAATTCGGTGTGCGAATGCAACAGCGCCAAACAGGGGCTCACGTTGCCATCCCAACGGATCGACGTGGTCCCTGCTTCGATGAAGGGGCAGCTTCGGGTGACCCCGCTCACGTCCTCGCCGCCGAATTGCCAGTCGTAGTAACCCAGCGCGCGAGTGAGCGGCCCGCATGTTGCTTCGTTCACCTGCATGACCGGCACCCGGACCGAATCGTGCCACAAGGTGGGCACCGGTCCCATGCCGAGGAGGTCCCGATAGAGGATCTCGGGCACCAGGTCATTGGTGTAAGGAATCACGTTGCTGACGAGGAACTGGGTCGCGCCGAGGTTCCGCCCGGCGGCCCACAGCTCAGGGAGGTCGGTGATGTTGCGCCTCATGGCGACAAATGCGATGCCCAGCCGCGGCTTGAGGGTGGGGAGGACGTGTCGCTCAGGGTCGCCGGTCCACGTCTCGAGGAAGACCTCGTACTTCAGGCGGTCATCGTAAGAGAGTGGGGCGAGACGGAGCCTCTCGCGGGTCTCCTGGAACCTACATAGGTTGTCGAGGACCTGCGGCAGATAGGCGCCGAGACGGACGTCACCGTAGCTCTCGGGCCGTATGCCGTCCAAAGACACCCACAGGTCGTCGAGCCCGGCTTCGATCAAGCCCGCGGAGATGTCGTCGTTCAGGAGGCAACCGTTGGTGATGAGGCCGATTTTCGGTGAGCCGAGAGCCTTGACCTGGGCCACCATCTCTACGGTCGACGGATTGGCGAGAGGTTCGCCAAAGCCACCGAAGAACACCGCGGGCGGCGGATCGAAAGCCTGCAGGCCCTCGAGCACGCGCGCGAAGGTCTCCGCGGTCATGTCGCCCATCGCTTCTTCCCAGGCGTTGCGGATGCAGGTGCGGCAGGTGAGATTGCAGCGGCTGGTCGGCTCCACATAGACCTTGGCCAGGTTCTCAACGGGTCTGTGCAGGCGGTAGCCGTTCTCCACCAGGTCGAGCGACACCGAAGAGCCGGGCGCCAGTCCCAGCCCGGCCGTCACCTTGGCAGGAAGCACCAGCCGGCCTTCGTCGTCGACCTGCGCTATGAGGGGGTCACGTAGATTCAGTGGAGGGTCCTTTCGTTCCTGTTTGCTCCCTTACTGCAGGCTAGGCAAGTCCTTCGGCACGCTACCAGATCTCCACGCCGAAGTAGTTGGTGATGAACTTCACGGCAACATAGAGGAAGTACAGACCGAAGATGAGCTTGAGCGTCTTGGCCTTGAACTTCTTGATGACGGCGGCACCGATCTGTGCGCCCACCACGGTTCCCGAGGCCAGGAGAAGGGCAGCGCCGATAGCGACGTAGCCCTGGGCCAACTTGATGCCCCCTCCCACGACGGCCAGAGGGATCATGGTGGCGAGCGAGGTGCCCATGGTGATGTAGACCGGAGCGCCGAACAGGTAGATGAGTCCCGGTACCAGGGCATAGCCTCCGCCCAGCCCCACGATGCCGGTGAGCAGCCCGATGAAGAACCCGAACGTGGCCCAACCCGGCTTGTGCTCGGGTATGGTGTTGCCCTGCCGCTGGGGCATGCCTGAGCGGCGGAAACCCTCCCAGCTCATGCGTATGGCGGGCCACAGGAAGGCCAGGCCCAGGATGAGACCGAGAAGAGTCACGTGCCCGGAGAGCAGGGTGAAGAGCCAGGAGCCGAGAAGCACTCCGAGCACTCCCCAACCTCCCAGCCAGATCACAGCCCGTACGTCGAGGTTGCGGCGCACGAAGTGCCCATATCCCCCGGAGATGGCCGTGAAGATGACGGCGAAGAGGGTGGTGCCCACCGCCGTGGCCGCCGGGTAGCCCATCCAGAAGTGGATGGCGGGCAGCATGACCGAACAGCCGCCGGTACCGATGAGGCCACCCAGCACTCCCGCCACGATACCGATGACGATCAGCAGCACACCGTCGGTCACCGTCACCGGCGGTATGTCGGCGCCTTCCTGCTGCGGCGCGACCGTGAACACGATCGCGGCTATGATCGCAAGGATGACGAGCAGGACCAGCGGGGGCGCGTAGCTTTTGAGCAAAGAACTTCCCCCGGCGTGCATCGCTGCTCCTCTCCTATCCGTCTCTGCTTCTGATCGCAAGCTAGATGCGCGACGCATCTAACGACTATCAACACTGTAGTGCCCAGCAACAGTATGACCGCACCGAGGGGCACTTGACAATCGTCGGCCTTGTGCACGCCGCGATCTGACCGGCAGGCCGCCTCCGTATGCGCTATTATAACCGTGTAAACGGGTATACGCGATAACGATGTGGTTGGCGAGGCTTGCTAAGACTGACGGCGGAGTGGCATGAGAAGGCTCTCGTTCCTCGATAGATACCTGACCCTGTGGATCTTCCTGGCCATGGCTATTGGCGTGGGGGCGGGGTACCTGTGGCCTCAGATCGGTAGAGCCATCGAGAGCGCATCCATCGGCACTACCTCCATCCCCATCGCCATCGGGCTGATCGTGATGATGTACCCGCCGCTGGCCAAGGTGCACTACGAGGAACTGGGCGACGTCTTTCGTAACTGGCGCGTTCTGGGGCTCTCGCTCGTTCAGAACTGGGTGGTCGGCCCCATCCTGATGTTCTTCTTGGCCATCCTCCTGCTCTCTGACAAACCTGCGCTCATGCAGGGTGTCATCATGATCGGGCTCGCGCGCTGCATCGCTATGGTGATCGTGTGGAACGAACTGGCGAAGGGAGATAGCGAGTACGCTGCCGGGTTGGTGGCGTTCAACTCGGTATTCCAGGTGCTCTTCTACTCCGTCTACGCCTTCGTGTTCATCACCGTGCTGCCCGGTTGGTTCGGGCTGGAGGGGGCGGCGGTCGACGTGAGCATCGGCGAGATCGCGAAGAGCGTGGGCATCTATCTGGGCATCCCGTTCGTGGCGGGGATCCTCACGCGGTTCACGTTGCTCCGTTTCAAGACGAAGGAGTGGTACGAGAAGCAGTTCATCACCCGCATCAGCCCCATTACGCTGATCGCGCTTCTCTTCACGATCCTGGTGATGTTCTCTCTCAAGGGCGAGATCATCGTGCAACTCCCGCTGGACGTGGTGCGGGTGGCCGTTCCCCTGCTGATCTACTTCGTGGTGATGTTCCTGGTGAGCTTCTTCATGGGCAAGAGGATCGGGGCAGACTACTCTAAGAGCACCACTCTGGCCTTCACGGCGGCCTCCAACAACTTCGAGCTGGCCATCGCCGTGGCTGTCGCCGTTTTCGGTCTGGGCTCGGCCCAGGCTTTCGCCGCCGTCATCGGACCGCTGGTTGAGGTGCCGGTGATGATCGGCCTCGTGAACGTGGCCTTCTGGCTACAACGGCGGTACTGGCCGGCCAAAACGGGGGGCGCGTCCCCGGTTCTTGCATCGAGCAATCAACAAGATGGGAGATAGGTGATGTCGGAAAACAGAGATCAGGATGTGATCCGCGACGCCGTGCGCGATCGCTATGCGGAGATCGCGTCGACGGGTTCGTCGTGCTGCGGCGGGTCGTCGTGCTGCGGCTCCTCCGATGACGGAGGCGATGGCGACTGGGAATATCTGGGCCGCAAGACGGGCGTGGAGCAGTCTCTGAAGCTCGGGTATTCGGAGGAAGAGCTGTCGGTGGCCCCCGAGGGGGCCAATCTAGGCTTGGGCTGCGGTAATCCACAGGCCATCGCCGATCTCAAGCCGGGCGAAGTGGTGGTCGACCTGGGCGCAGGCGCCGGTTTCGACTGCTTCCTGGCCGCCCGCGCTGTCGGCCCGACCGGCCGGGCCATCGGCGTGGACATGACCCCGGAGATGGTGGGCAGGGCCAGAGACAACGCGCGGAAGTCGGGTTATGACAACGTCGATTTCCGCCTGGGCGAGATCGAGCATCTCCCGGTAGCCGACGGGACGGCCGATGTGATCATCTCCAACTGCGTCATCAACCTGTCTCCGGACAAGCCGGCGGTGTACGCGGAGGCCTTCCGGGTGCTGAAACCCGGGGGACGCCTGGCGGTGAGCGACGTGGTGGCCACGGCTGAGCTGCCGCCGGAGTGGAAGGATGACATGGCCCTGCGCTGCACCTGCATCTC
>JAFGIH010000140.1 GCA_016929985.1 Thermoleophilia bacterium
CGGACATGAAACCGTCGGCGCCCTTGTGCAGGACGAAGACAACAAGCGGGCCACCAAGCCGATCCACCCGGCGTGTGCACCAGTCGATGACGATGGGCACGAGCCGCTCGCAGGCTTCGAGCATCTTTTCGGGCCGACGGAACCGGTCAATCATGATGCCTTTGGTGCCACGAAGAGCATCGGCTAGGATATCATACAACGCCTTGGCTATGCCCCCCAACGAGGACGGTATGCGGAGGCGGCCGGCCGCGTCAGCACCGGCCGCGCCGATGGTCATCAGCCACTTGAGACATTCACGGGCTGCGTCGGCCAGCTTCTGCACCCCTTCCACCTCGTGTCCCAGGTCCGAAAGCAGTCGGCTCACCCAGGGAGAGTGGGTACCCGCTTCCAGCACGACGTGCAGCGACTCGCATGCTCCGAAGCGGCGTTCAAGAGCTGCTCGTTTGTTGGGCAGGCGGGGTTACTCCACTACCTCTGCGGTCTCATCCAGGACACACACCTGGATATAGCGACCCCAGGATCAAGACTCACGGTGAGCGTCGTCCTTGGTGATAGCATCGTTCATGGTCAGCCTCCTCCGCTTTGGAGCCCGTTGGATCAGCGTCCTAACGGTACTCCGTGGAGGCTGGCCCTCTCATCCCATCTGCTAGATGCCGCCGAGGTAGCACTTCCGCACGCGCTTGTCCCCGGCCAGGGCTTCACCTGCCCCTTGCAGCGCGACCGCGCCGAGCTCCAAGATGTAGGCGCGGCTGGCCAGCTTGAGCGCGACGCGGCAGTTCTGCTCGACGAGCACTATGCTGTGGCCCTCCTTGTTGAGCTCTTCGATGATCGTGCCGATCTCAGCGACCACGATCGGGGACAGGCCGTTGCACGGCTCGTCGAGAAGGAGCATCTTCGGCCGAGCCATGAGCGCCCGGCCCATGGCCAGCATCTGCTGCTGCCCGCCGCTCAGTTGCCCGGCGAGCTGGTTCTTCTTCTCCTCGAGGATCGGGAAGAACCGGTAGACCATATGCAAGTCTTGCTTGATCTGCTCTCGGTCGTGCCGCAGATGGGCTCCGGTCTTGAGATTGTCCAGCACCGTCATGGGCGCAAAGAGCATTCTTCCCGCGGGTATCTGCGCGATGCCCAACCGCACGATCTGGTGGGGTCGCATGCGATCGATGCGCCTGCCGCAGAACCTTATCTCGCCTGAGGCGGGCTTTTTCAGGCCCGAGATAGTCCGAAGCAAAGTGGTCTTGCCGGCCCCGTTCGCCCCGACTATGGAAACGATCTCCCCCTCCCCCACCTGCAGAGATACGCCGTCCAAAGCCTTCGCCTTGCCGTAGCGCACAGTGAGTCCGTCGATCTCAAGCAGCATGGGCACACCTCACTCAATGCCCAGATAGGCGTCGATGACCTTCTGGTCGTGCCTGATATCCGCTGGCAACCCCTCGGCGATCTTGCAGCCCCGGTCAAGCACCACAATCCGATCGCAGAGGCTCATCACCGCTTCCATGTTGTGCTCGATCATGACGACCGTCACGCCCTGGTCACGAATCTGCCGGATCAACTGGACCGTGGTGCAGATCTCGTTGGCGTTCATCCCCGTGAGGGGCTCGTCCAGAAGCAGGAGTCGAGGCTCGGTCATCAGTGCGATGCAGATGCCGAGTATCCGCTGGTGCCCGTGCGGAAGGTTCTTGGTCACTTCGGTCTTGATCGCTCCCAGCCCCATCTGGTCCAAAATCCGCTCGCCCTCTTGCCGAAGCGCGTCCTCCTCTCGAAGCGACGAGGACAGGCGAAGCAGGCGCTTCCACGCACCCGTGCGATATTTGGAATGAGCGGCGATGAAAACATTCTCGACCACGGGGAGCGCCATGAACAGAACCGACGATTGGAACGTCCTACCGATTCCCATGCGGGATATGCGATGGGCCTTCCACCCCGTTATGTCGGTCCCTCGGAAACTCACCCGGCCCCCGCTGGGCGGATAGAAGCCGCTGACCACTCCAAGGACCGTCGACTTACCCGCACCGTTGGGCCCGATGATCCCGAGGATCTCCGCGTCGTTCACATGAAAACTGAGCTTGTCGACTGCCACCAGCCCACCGAAACGCTTGGACATTTCGTCGACCTTGAGAATCAAGGCCGCTGCGCCTTGAAGAGCTTGTTAAGACCGAGGCTGGCAGCGTAGTACACTTGGCCGCCCTTCTCTTTGGCCGCGCCGCGCAGCCGCAGAAGACCCAGGAGCCCCGTGGGGAGGAATAGGACCAGGAGGATCAGGATGGCGCCCTGCACCGCCGGAGCGGCCACCTTGACCTCCCGCATCGACTCGGTGAGCAGGGCCATGAGCCCGGCCCCGAGGATCGGGCCTGCCACCGGAAAACCGATGCCCCCGAGGATCGCGAAGATCTGAATGTTGATGTTCTGCCAAATGCCGAACGTATTGGGGCTCAGGTACCCGCCGTAGTGCGCGTAAAAGGCGCCGATCAGGCCGACCAGCGCCGAGCCCACCACGAACGACATCAACCGATACCTGAACACATCCACACCCACCGACTCCGCCAGACGGGAATTGAGGGCGATCGCGTTCCACGCCCGCCCGGTCCAGGCCGAGTAGAAGGCCTTGAGGACCACGATAATCACTATCAACAAGAACAGGGCCAGGTAGAAGAGACTGGCCTTGGACGTGAAGTCGATCTCGCCCAATGCCCCGAACTTCAGCGGGCCGGGCCGCGGTATTTGCGAGAGTCCGCTGTACCCACCGATGGAGTCGATACTCCCCACTACTGGGGTCAAGAGCATCCCCACGACGGAACTAAGTATCACGAAGGTGAAGCCGGAACTCCCGCTGCCTATGAGCACGTAACCGAGAGCGACCGCAAGGACCGCTGTTATCACCGCGGCCAAGGGCATGCTCAGCCAGACCGACAGATGCAACTTCATCGCCAGAAGCGCGGAGACGTATCCCCCGAAACCCCAGAATGCGGCAATCCCTAGGTTAATCAGGCCGGCCCTGAGCATCATGATGAAGGCCATGGCAAGAGCGGCATTCACCATCACGATGATTAGCAGATCGACATAGTAGGGAGAGGTGACGAACACCGGGATCAAGCACCCCAGCACCAACGCGATGAAGCCGATGACGGCTGAGACGCGATGCTGACGTAGTCGCTTGAGCATCGGCTACACCCCGATGTCTATGCCCCGGCCGAGCAGACCGGTCGGCTTGAAGTACAGCACGATGCCGACCACCGCGAGTACGATGATCTGCACCGCGCCGCCGATGAAGTACTGGCCGAAACTGAGGATCTGACCGATCACCACGCCGCCGACCACGGCGCCGAGCAGACTATCCATGCCGCCGAGCATCATCATCAGCATGACGGTCCACACCACGTTGGCGCCCATGTCGGGGCTGATACTGTAGACCGGCGCGATGGCTCCGCCGGCGAAACCGGCCAGCGCCGTCCCTACACCGATGGTCGCGATATACACCCGCGTGCTGTTGATGCCCTGCAAAGCGGCGCCTTCAGGCATGAACGAGACGGCCCGCATCGAGCGGCCGATCGAGGTCTTCTCGTACATGAGGAAGAGGAGGATGGTCACGACGATACTGAGTATGATCAACCCCACTTTGGCATAGCTGATGGTGATGCCGCCCAGGTTCAGCATGCCGGGGAAGATACTCGGGATGCTTCGTATCTCGGTGCCGAACACCGCGATACTGCCCTGATTTAGCAGCATGAGCAACCCCATGGATGCTATCAGCGTGGCAAGGAAGCCCCCCTCCAGCCGTTGGAGCCGGTGAAGAACCACGATGTAGCAGATGATGCCGAGTATCCCCGAGACGATCAGACCCACCAGTAGTGCGACGACATACGGCACTTTGAGATGCTGGATGCTCGCCCAGGTCGTATAGGCGCCGATCGTATAGAAGATCCCGTATGCCATGAACAGGATGCGGTTGACGCTCGTGATGAGCACCAGCCCGCAGGCCAGGATCACGAACACGAGCCCCATCGAGAAACCGTCGAATATCAGTTGACCGACCAGCATCCGCTTACGCGTCCCGCTCGAGATCAGACGTCACAGACATAGCCCCGGTAGTCTCTCAGGAAGTCGTTGGTCGGCTTCTCCAGGATGAAGGTACTGACGAAGTCCGCATAGGGCTCAAGGAAGGGGTACCGGTCATACCCACTCCATGGCGGCTTCGCGTAGACAGGCGGCGCTTCGAAGACCGACTCTCTCCATCCGTGAAATCCCTCGTACCAGTGCTCCGAGACCCGATGGAACGGCGATGGAGGCCTGCCGGGCATGGACTGCTCCACCCGATAGCTGATGAACCGCCGCAGACCGGGCTGTTGCACCACCTCTTTGGCATGCGTGTTCAGGAACCAGTCCTCGCCTTCCTCGACGGAGACGCCCTCGGGATACTTGAAGACACTAAACCAGCGCAGGATGTTCCCGTCAAATATGTGGAGGTCGGCGCCCGAGAAGGTCTCAGTAGGCCGGACGGGAATCGTCGCTTGTACGGCAGGATGAGGACCCTGCGGGCGCCCGCCCCATGGCACGGTGGAGAAGAAGTCATGCTCCGTAATTTGAGCGTACTTCTCCGGCCAGGTCGCGGGCAGGGCCCCCGCGAAACCGGGGGCGTCATCGCTCATCCACACCTCCGTAAGTCGCCAGTTGTAGTACCCGAACAGCTCGGCGCATTCTGGCGCCGGCACCGCTCGATGGCTGATGTATCGCCTGAGAAAGGGCTCCGTCACACTCATGAACTCGGCAGCATGGTCGCGCAGCAACCATCTTTCCATGAGAGGCAAGTAGTCCATGTCGATGTTGACCAGAATGAAACCGCGGTTGACCATCTTCCCTCCTCATCCTCCTTGCTTGCTCGGACGGCAACCCGGGGACCCGGGAGGGATCGCGAGCCTTCCTTGATGTGTTCGGTGTCGCATGGGCCGGCCCAACCACTGTGCGTACAAAGAAATCGCCTTGTCACTCGCATTCCAAAGCCCCCGGGTATTCCGTCTGGCGAAGCAATGTCCGCTACTGCGAGGGGCTTGATCGGGGTCGGGTGGTCTAGCTAGCCGGCGGGCCACCTGCAGGGGTCTTGGCCAGGTACTCCTCAAAGTACCTTTCGGCGGTCTCGAGGGTGATCGTGTCCAGGAGCGTGACCTTCCCTCCCACGACCTGTTTCATGTAGGTAGTCTTCACTGAGTCGACCGTCCTCTGGTTGCCCATGTCCGGCCTGGCCACCATCTTGAGCGGCCCGACGGGGCTCTCCCAGACCATACCCTTGGCCATGGTCTCGGCCACCTTGTCAACTTCGACGCTCCCCGCCTGCTCGATGGCGGCAATCACGGCAGTGTACATGGCGGTTTGGCTCGGCGCGGGGTTGTCCCACTTCCCAAACAGGTTGGTGTAGGCTTCCTTGAAGTCCTTACCGGTCTGGGTGAGCGGCGGATCGAACTCCGTGGGGTACGCCGTTCCGATGAAGCCCTCGATGTCCTCAGCCGAAGCGGTCCCCATTAGGGTCTCTATGCTGTTGGTCCCGACGCTGAAGAACTGTCCGGTCCAGCCGGATTCGCGGATGGCCTTGATCGGCGTCATCTCAAACAGGCACACCACGTCCGGGTTGGCCTGCTTTACCTTGGTGCCGAGCGGACTCATGTCCGGGTTGCCAAGCGCGTAGTACTCCTGGGAGACAGTCATGCTGTACATCTTGCAGACCGCGGCCACACTGTCTGAGACACGGTGGCCCAACGCCATGTCCGGAAGAATGAGCATGATGCTTTTCTTGTCCGGATACTTCTCGGTCCACCAGCGCATCGTTGTGATGGTCTCGGCGTTCCCGAAACCGGTGCTGAACAGGTATTTGGTGTCCGGGGTGAGCAAGTTCGGCGTCAGTTGCTGAGCGGAGACGAGCACTTTGTTCTTCTCTGAATCCGTATAGAAGGCGTCGATGAAGGAGTCCGCCAACATGAACGGCACCTTGTCTTCGAACATGAGCTTGTTGGCACCCGCAACCCCGGTGTTCTGATCGTTGTTGTTGTCGTAAGCGATCAACTCCACTTCGTAGGTGTCGGCTCCGGCCTTGACGCCGCCCATGCCATTCACCATGGCGTCGTTGGCCTTCATTGAGTTGTAGAACTGAACGCCCTGGATGCCGGTGAGCCAG
>JAFGIH010000141.1 GCA_016929985.1 Thermoleophilia bacterium
AAAGTGCTCCACACGTTCCGCCGGTCGACGTCCGTCGAAGTCCAGCACGTGCTGTACGACATCAGCTTCGAGGTGCAGAGGGGGGAGTTCTTTGGGATCGTCGGGCGCAATGGCTCGGGAAAGAGCACCATGCTCAAGATCATGGCGGGCATCTACCCTCCCACAAGCGGGAACGTCTCGGTCTACGGGAAGCTGGTGCCCTTCATCGAGCTGGGCGTGGGTTTTCACTACGAGCTGTCCGGGCGCGAGAACGTCTATCTGAATGGCGCCATGCTGGGCTTCTCCAAGAGCGAGGTGGACGCCATGTACGACGACATCGTGGCTTTCGCCGAACTCCGGGATTCCATGGATCAACTGCTCAAGAACTACTCGTCGGGTATGCAGGTGCGCATCGCGTTCTCCGTCGCCACGCGCGCCAAGACCGACATCCTCCTCGTCGACGAGGTGTTGGCCGTGGGTGACGCCTCCTTCCAGCGCAAGTGCTTCGACCACTTCCGTGCCCTCAAGGAGAAGGGGAGCACCATCGTCTTCGTCACCCACGACATGAAGGCGGTGCGTGAGTTCTGCGACCGCGCCATCCTCATCGAGAAGGGTCGTATCGCCGCCGAGGGTAGCGCCGACGAGGTCGCGGACAAGTATCTGGAGATTGTCGCGCCGGCCCCCAAACCCGCGCAACCCCAGGCCTTCTGAAGCCTCGCCGACTGGGCCTGATGATGGTGGTCCAGCCCTTGCCCACTTCTGTCTTGTAAGATCCCGAGATCATTCGAAGTGGCAGATGCGCGCGAGGATCCAGGGTCTCGGGCTTCGAAGGGGATGACCAAGCCCGCCTCGCCCGCGCATCGCGATAGGTGATCGCACCGTCCTACTCCCGGCCACCCAAGAGCCGATACGCTTCTTGCTGACACAACCGGTCTCGGCGGGCCTCGGCCAAGTCGCTCCATACCATCTCGTGTACCAACTGGGGGAACGTCACCTGCGGCTCCCAACCGAGCTCCCGCCGCGCCTTGGATGCGTCGCCCAGTAGCGTGGTCACGTCCGTAGGACGGAAGTAGCGGGGGTCCATTCGGACCACGGTCTTCCCGGCTGGTGGCAAGGCCTGCTCGTCGACTCTTCCATCGGTTGGGCTGGAATCGCCCCTGGCCCGATTCAGCAGCTCTACATCTAGGCTGTCTACATAGCCTGTCTCTTCCACCCCTACTCCGCGAAATGCCAGCCCTATGCCGACTTCCGCGAATGCCTGCGCAAGCAACTCCCTCACCGAGTGCTGCTCCCCGGTCGCCACCACGTAATCCCCGGGGTTGTCTTGCCGCAGCATCAGCCACATGGCTCGCACCTAGTCCCCAGTCGCGCTTGGAGTCGAGGCTTCCCATGCAGAGGCAGTCCGCTACTCCTATAACGATACGGGCGACTGCACGGGTGATCTTGCGGGTGACGAAGGTCTCGCCGCGGATCGGGCTCTCATGGTTGAACAGATCCCGTTGGAGGCATGAAGGCCGTAGGCTTCTCTGTAGTTCACCGCTATCCAGTGAGCGTAGACCTTGGCTGCGGCATAGGGGCTGCGAGGATAGAAAGGGGTGGTCTCGCGCTGAGGCGTTTCCTGGACCAGGCCGAACATCTCCGAGGTCGAAGCCTGGTAGAACCGCGTCTTCTTCTCGAGGCCCAGTATCCGGATGGCTTCCAGCAGCCGGAGAGTGTCTAGGGCGTCGGAGTTGGCCGTCTACTCCGGCGTCTCGAACGAGACCTGCACATGCGACTGCGCTGCCAGGATGTAGATCTCGTCCGCGTTTCTTGGACGATGCAGATGAGGTTGGTGGCGTCGGTCATATCGCCATAGCGGAGGAAGTAGCGCACTCCGGGCAGGCGTGGATCCTCGTACAGGTGGTCCACGCGCTGGGTGTTGATGAGGCTCGAACGGCGTTTGATTCCGTGAACCACGTACCCCTTCTCGAGTAGCAGCTCGGCGAGGTAGGCTCCATCCTGGCCGGTCGCGCCGCTGCTGAGCGCGGTCTGGGTCATCTGCCCTCCACTGTCGTCAGGCGCAGTTGCCGAGGAACCAGTCGTAGGGCAGCCGGAGGCCTTCTTCCAGCTCGATCCGCGCTTCCCATCCCAGCGAATGGGCAAGGTTCACGTCGAGCAGTTTCTGAGGAGTGCCATCGGGCCTGCTGGTGTCCCAGAGGATTTCGCCGTCTTAGCCCACCACGCTGCGTACGGTCTCGGCCAGTTCGGCAATGGTGGCATCCTTGCCGTTGCCGATGTTGACGAGGGAATCAGGTATGCCGGACCAGTCACTCCCTTCCAGGAAGAGGCATACCGCCGACGCGAGATCGTCCACATGCATGAGTTCACGTCGAGGCGTACCCGTGCCCCAGAGGGTGACGGAATGACCGCTTGTCTTGGCCTCATGGAGCTTCCGAATGAGCGCGGGGACCAATCGACTTGTCTCGAGATCGAAGTTGTCGCTGGGCCCGCACAGGTTCGTGGGCATGAGTGAGAGGTAGCTGGTGCCGTATTCGCGGTTCAGACTACGGCACAGCTCGATGCCCGCGATCTTGGCGACGGCATAGGCGCGATTGGTCTCCTCGAGGGGTCCAGTCAGGAGGTACTTCTCTTTCAGGGGCTGGGGAGCGAGCCGGGGGTAGATGCAGGAGCTACCCAAGAAGATGAGGCGCCGGACGCCAGTCCGAAAGGCCTCGTGGATCACGTTGAGCTCGATGCTCAGATTCTCCTCGATGAACTCATAGGGGTAGTTCCAGTTGGCCATGATCCCGCCCACGCGCGAAGCTACGATGATGACCACCTCGGGCCTCTTATTGCTGAAGAACGCCCGAGTCGCCGCTTGGTCGGTGAGGTCGAGCTCGCGGCTGGTCCGGCATCCAACGTTGGTGTAACCACGGGCCTGCAGGGCTCTCAGTATGCCCCCGCCCCACAAGGCCCGGGTGCCCGGCCAGGTAGACGCGGGTGTTATGGTCGTATTTCGTAGGCG
>JAFGIH010000142.1 GCA_016929985.1 Thermoleophilia bacterium
CCACGGCGTCACTGTTGGCGTTCACCGTCAGGGCGAAGGCCACGTCCAGCAGCGCGAAGATGAAGGCGCCGTGAGCGAGATCGTGTAACTGCAGACATCCTTCGCCGACCTGGGCCGAGACCCGCGTGTACTCCTCAGAGGTCTCCTCCACCTGGATCCCAAAGAGGGCGATCATGCTGTCGGAGGCGATGGCGTGACGGGTGCGTTCGTTCATGGTGTTCCCGATAGTGTGGCCGAGCCGCAGGGCAAACCGGCCGGGACTCTCAGAAGAGCCGCCCCGCCCCCCCGAACACGAGAGCCAAGAGAGCCACCACGATGACCACGCCGGCGATGACGGCCACCCTGGTCCGCGCGCCGGAACGGCGACTTTCCGCCAAGGTGTACCCGTACATCATCGAAGGGGCTTTGCCGGCGAAGATCGGCGACCTCCGGCCATTGCGTCGCCCGTCATCGGCACCACTCCAGCCCAGACCCGGCCGGTACACCGGCGCTTGATGGCCTCTCACCGTTCCCAGATAGACCGGCTTCATCTCCTGGCCTCCACTCTAACGACGGGCTCTCGCGAGCGCTTTGCCTTCAGGAACCACCTTTTCGTCGACCTATCGGCCATTCCTGCACTCATGGACCAGTAGAAGCCCTTGTTTTCCCAGCCCGAGCGTCTACCATGGACCAGTGCCGTGGAGCACAACACGAACAACGGTCGTGGAGACAGACATGTTTTGCCCCCAATGCGGCGCAGCGAACGACGAGACCGACAGGTTCTGCAGAGCGTGCGGCCTCGACCTCAGCCGCCGGACGCGACCGGACGCGACCGCCGACCACCCTCAGGACTATCAGCAGGATTATCAGCAGGACTATGCGGGGGACTACCAGCAGACCTACCCACAAGACCATCAGGCCTACCGGCCCGCCTACCAGACGCCCCCTAGCCACGGCGGAGGCCGGCATGTTCCCAGCTACATGGGCTGGGCGATAGTCGTGCTGCTCTTCTGCTTCTGGCCCACGGGCATAGCAGCCGTGGTGAACGCCGGCCGCGTGGGCAATCAGGTGGCCCTCGGGGATATCGCCGGGGCGGAGGAATCGTCCCGCAGGGCGAAGATGTGGTGCTGGGCGAGTCTCGGCATCGCCGTGGTCCTGTGGCTCATGGCGCTGCTGCTCTGGTACTTCTACTACCGCGAAGTCCTTGACCTCTACAACCCGTATGACTTGCTCTAGAGACCGGCGGAAGGCCATGGGCGCCAGACAGCGGTGAGACTGAGGAGGTAGCCGTGTACTGCCCCCGATGCGGAGCACCGACTACAGAAGAGGACCGCTTCTGCCATGCCTGTGGACTCGACCTCACCGCGTACCGACCCCCGGCCGATATCTCCTACCACGAGCCGGCCCGCTACAGCTCCGCGGACACGCACGACACCGTGCCTCACGTGCCTAGCTACTTGGGCTGGGCCATCGTGGTGACGCTCTTCTGCTTCTGGCCCACGGGCATCGTAGCCTTGGTCCACGCGACCCGGGTGACCAACCGGCTGGCCGTCGGAGACATCGCCGGAGCCCAGGCATCGTCGGGCAGCGCCAAGACGTGGTGTTGGATCACATTCGCCATCGGCGTCGTCGCGGCCGTAGTGGTGATGACGCTGGTCTTTCTGGCGCTGACCGTCACGCCGTTCATCATCTTCTGACGGCGGGGAGCGGCGGCTGCGCGGGGGTGGCAGCACCGCGGGGGCGGCTGCGCGGGGAGCGGCTGCGCGGGGAGCGACGAGGGGATATACTCCTGGCCCGCGTGTGGAGGGGTGGCAGAGTCTGGCTGATCGCACCGGTCTTGAAAACCGGCAGGCCGCAAGGTCTCAGGGGTTCGAATCCCCTCCCCTCCGCCTCGCAGCAAGCCCCCGCCGTCGCCCCGTCTCTCTCGGCCGATCTCCGGCGACACCGCCGCGAGCGCCGGCGCACCGTCAGAGACGGCCTCAGAGCCTGATGTTGACCTTGCGTATGCGTTTTCCGAAGAAACCCATGCCGCCGCCCTCGCTGACGATCTGCAGGATGCCGGCGGGATCGGTGACCACGATGCCCGAGAGCAGATTCACCCCCCGGGCAGCGAACACCTCGGGCACGAGCGGGGTCGAGGCCCCTACCAGCGCCACTTCACGACACGCGGCGGCCACTTCCAACAGCCGGTCGAGCTCGCCCAGGATCAGCGCGGTGGAAGTGATCACGGCCACGTCGCATCGCGGCAACTCCACAAGGGCTTCTTCGGCCGGGAGCACGCGGCCCGACCGGGCGGCGTTGTGCTCGAAGATCACCAGCTCCCGCACGCGCTTCTCCAGAGGTTCCACCAGCGGACCGAAGTAGCCCACCATGCCGACGCGATCGCTGGGGCCGATCGAGAGGGTCTCGAGGATATCCCCATCGTGGTGCCGGCTATCCGCGCGGTTGGCGAGCGCATTGGCCACGGCCAGCCCCAGCGTCGACTCCACGCCGTCGCTTGATCCCAGATACTCGAGCAGCTCGCCGGCGGTACACCCGGCCAGCGGGCGTCGCCCCATGAACACCGAGCAGCCCGGGGCGGCGTTCTCCCTGAACGTGTACGCCACGCCCACGTGGCCGTCATCCACCATCACCCCCGTGTAGCCCAGCCCGATCCGCACGTCGGCGACAAGACGGCCGCCCATGGACGACGTCAGGTGATCTCGTAACTCATCAACGATCATGGCGATCTCCGTGTTCGTTCGGTGGACGGCCCAGCGTCCGCACGCAGCGAGTACTGTTTTGACCCGCATGTGGGTAGTACACCACTGCATTATTGTGTGCGCCGGCCAGAAATACCAGGCCGGACAAGCGTTCAAGGGGAATGAAGGAGGCTCTCAAGACCATGGCCGACCGGAAGAAGATCGTTGTGATCGGTGGCTCCGCCGCCGGGCCGAAGGCTGCGGCGAAAGCCAGACGCATCGATGAGAACGCCGAGATCACGATCATCCAGAAGATCCCTGAGCTCTCGATGGCCTCGTGCGGCTACCCCTACTACGTGGGAGGGTTCTTCGACGATCGCAACCAGCTGCTCTCCAGCGCCACCGGAGTAGTGCGCGACCCCCTCTACTACATCAACGCGAAGAGCATCGTGGCCCGCACCGAGACGGAGGCGGTCTCCATCGACCGTGAGAAGAAGACCGTGCTCTGCCGCGACCTCCGAACCGGCCAGACAGACGAGATGCCGTATGACACTCTCGTCATCGCGACGGGTTCACTGCCCACTATCCCCCCGGTTCCCGGGCGTGACCTCGACGGTATCACCACCCTGCAGACCATCCGCGACGCGGACTACCTACGCAAGATCAGGGACGAGAAGAACATACGCAAAGCCGTGGTCGTAGGCGGAGGTCTCATCGGCATAGAGACCTGCGAAGCTCTGAACCTGGCGGGTATCGAGATCACCGTGGTCGAGCTGTTGCCGCATCTGCTCAGCTTCCTCGATTGGGAGCTCGCCCGACTGGTGGAGGCCCATCTGCGCAGCAAGTCGGTCAACGTCTTCACCAACAATGGATTGGCGGCGTTCTTGGGAGAGGATGGCAAGCTGGTGGGGGTCAAGCTCACCAACGGCACCGAGCTCCCGTGTGAGCTCGCCGTGGTCGCCGTCGGGGTGAAGCCCAACACCGCCCTGGCCAAGGACGCAGGGCTGGAACTGGGCGACAGAGGCGGCCTGATCGTCAACGAGTACATGCAAACCTCCGACTCCCACATCTATGCTGCGGGCGACTGCGTCGAAGTCCCGCACCGCTTGACAGGCAAGCGGGTGCACGCACCGTACGGTGACCTGGCCAATCTCGAAGGCCGGGTGGCGGGCGAGAACGCGATATTGGGCAATACCGTGACCTTCCCCGGAACCATCGGTACGGGCATCTGCAAGATATTCGACTACACGGCCGGCATCACCGGGCTCTCCGAGCACGCGGCCATGGAGGACGGCTTCGAGAACATCATCACAGTGGTGAACGCGAGTGTCGACAAACCGGGGTTCATGGATGGCAAGCTCCTTGTCACCAAGCTCGTGGCCGATCGCTCGACCGGTCGCATTCTAGGCGCTCAGTGCGCCGGCCCTGGAGCAGTGGCGAAACAGATAGCCCAGTGGGCCATGGCCATCCAAGGGAATCTATGCGTCGAGGATCTCGTGAACGCCGACCTGCCCTACGCACCGCCCTTCTCGCTGGCCATCGACCACCTGGTGGCGACCGCTCATCTGATGCAGAACAAGATGAAGGGACGGCTCAAGGGCCTCTCGACCGTGCAGGTGAAGATGAAGATGGAGTCGGCCGACCCGCCGTTCTTGCTGGATGTGCGCGGCCCTGACGAATACGAGGCCATGCGTCTGGGACTGGGCGAGACGCTGATCCCGTTGGGCGCCCTGCGGAAGCGCCTGGACGAGCTGCCACAGGACAAAGACAAAGAGATCGTCTGCTTCTGCAAGATCTCGCTGCGCGGATATGAGGCAGCCCTCGTGCTCGAGGCCAACGGGTGGAACAACGTCTGGGTGATGGAAGGCGGCATCATGGCCTGGTCCTTCGCCCGCGAGAAGTAGCCGGTCACCACTCGTCCGAGGTGACATATCCGGTCTGAACGCCCGGCCGTCGTGGCCGGTCCTTGAACCTTGTCGCAAATGGTGCTTCTATATAGATGCAATTTGCACTTATCTGTAGGTGGACAATTGATTCACATAGACACAGACCTATGTACTGGATGTGGCACCTGCGTGGACGTCTGTGCACGGGGCGCCGTCTCGCTTCAGAACGACACGGCCGTCATCGACCAGGAGCTGTGCACTTCGTGCGGCCGCTGCGTCGACGTGTGCCCGACCGAGGCCATCATCCCGGCTGAGACTACCGAAGTCGTCTCCGCAGGAGCACCTGGGATCTCCCAAGGCCGGCCCGCCGCACTCCTGGACGTACCGCCGGGCGAACCTGCAGCGCCTGCAACGCCCGCGCCCAAGCAGTCAATGATCAAGAAGGTCCTGTTCGGTCTGGTGGGCGTTGCCGCGTCCGCTCTCGATAACATGGACGACCGATACATGACTACCCGCTCCGGCTCGGGACGAGGCGGAGGGGCTCGGGCGAGGGGGAGCGGCGCCGGTCGCGGAAGTGGCCGCAGAGACGGTCGCGGAGGCGGGCGCGGGAGTGGCCGCGGAGGCGGTCGGGGAGGCGGCGGACACAACCGCCGGTCCGGGACCGGCTATCGATGAGACATCACCTTGCGACGAAAGAATACCAGGAGAGGAGCACCACGTGAGACTAGC
>JAFGIH010000143.1 GCA_016929985.1 Thermoleophilia bacterium
TGCCGGAGGAGGCGGTCGCCATGGCCCGCAAGCACAAGCTGGCCGGGGTCGCGTTCACCTACAACGACCCGGTGGTGTGGATCGAGTACGTCCACGATGTCTGCGCCGCTTTCAAGGCGGCGGGTCTCTACACGGCCTTCATCACGGCGGGCTATCTGACTGCCGACGCGCTGGACTATGTGGGCGGAGTCATCGATGCTTTCAAGTTCGATCTCAAGGCCGCGACCCCGGAGCAGTGGGCCCGGCTCACGAGGGTCAAGGATCCGGAGCCCGCGTACGAAGCGGCCGTGCGGGCGAGGGAGGTGCATGGCTGCCACGTGGAGGTGGTCTCCAACATCGTGCCGAGCTTCAACGACGACGACGCCAGTCTGGCGACCATGGCTGCTTGGGTCCGTGACAACCTCGGTCCCCGGACTCCCTGGCATGTGACCCGTTTTCTTCCCGACTTTGAGCTTGCCTACCTACCCCCCACGCCGGTGAAGACGCTCGAACGAGCGGTGAATATCGGCAAGGCGGCTGGGTTGCGCTACGTGTACGTGGGCAACGTTCAGGGCCACGCAGCCCGCGACACCGTGTGCGCCGGCTGCGGCCGGACGGTCATCCGCCGGGATAGGCCGAAGGTGGACTTGACGGGTCTTGAGCAAGGGCTCTGCAGAGCCTGCGGTGAGGACCTTGGGCTGGTGCAGGCGAGGGACTGACCCGTGCACGTCGCCTCAGGCTGTTTAGACGCTGCCAAGTGCGGGGTAGCATGTGGGAGAAGTGATGACCGGCAGACTATCGAGAGCCAATGATGTCCACTGATCCACAGACGGTCACATCGCAGGAAGGCGAGAACCAGCCCATCTCTCTGGTCATTCCCGGACGGGCCGAGTATGTGGGCCTGTGCCGCTTGGTGGCCGGTGTCGTCGGGGCGAAGGAATCTCTCGACGAGGAGACGGTGGCCGACCTCAAGTTGGCCGTTACCGAGGCCTGCACCTGCTATTTGTGGGGCCCAGACGGGAGCCCTCCGCTCCGAAGCGGTGCCGAGATCCCACCAGCGCCTCGGTTCATCCGTGTGGACTTCTCCGTGATGCCCGAGGCGTGGGAGATCGTGGTCTCGGATCCCGACCACCAGCATCACATGTCGCCCTCTATGTCGTGTGACCCCCAGACTCAGAGTGGCCTGGGGATGACCATCATCAAGGCTCTCGTTGACACCATGGAGCACACCGACAACGAGGACGAGGGCTGTGTGCTCCGCCTGGTGAAGCGCCTAGGACTTCGCTCCGACTCCGTGGTCTAGACGAGCGCCCTTATTGGGTGCGGGCCCTTCGTGAGGGGCTAGGGGCAGCCCCCGTCGCCTCGGAGCTAAAGAGCGTCGTGCTACACTGAAACGCCATGAGGCTTGGCGGTCCCCGATGCCGTTTTTTCGCTGCACTAGCGGTTGTACTGGCTACCGCTCTGGTTGTAGCGCTTGTAGTCGTGGGGCTTGTCGCGCGGCCCGCGCAGGCGGTTCCGCCCTCTGATACCTCCGGTTTTCTCACGGTGACGGTCGATCGACTCCTGAGCACAGTGGCCGAGCCTTTGGCGCTGAACATCGATGGGCAGCTGTCCCGGTCGCTCGAGGGGGCGAAGCTGGTGGTTCGCGTCAAGGGACCGGCCGAGCTTGCTCAGGTCGGTGATAGCGCCCCCGACCTTGTCGAGGTGAACAAGATTGTGAAGGTGCTGGGCGAGGTCCCTCCCCCCCCGACCACGGCCACGGTGAGCACGGCGACCGGAGCCGGCTCTCTGCCGGCAGCCACCTCCTCCACGACGACCTCCTCCACGACCACTACCTCGCTTGCCGCCGTCAGTAGTACGGCCGCTGACCTGAAAACGGGCACGTTGAAGGCTGAGGTGCAGCTGCCGGCCGGTATGGCGGCCGAACCCGGCGCATACCTGCTGGTGGTGGAGGTGAAATCCGAACAGGACGTATGGGCGAGCGGACAGCTGTGGATAGGCAAGGCGGAGCCGCGGGAGACGCCTCTGGACATCGCGTTCGTATGGCCGGCGGCGCTGGGCATCCATCGCGATGCCGATGACGTCTACTACGACCAGGTGCTCGAGGAGGCCGTCGCGTCCGAGTCGGGGGATCTGCGCGCGCTGCTCGACCTCCCCGGCCGTTTTCCCGATTGGGATCTCACCGTCGCGGTAGAGCCCGTGTTGCTGACCCAACTGCGTGACATGGCTGACGGGTATGCCCGCTGGGATGCCACGGGGGCGAGGGTGGATGTGGAAGAAGGGACCGCGGCGGCGCAGAGCGCTGCGGCGGCCCTCGAGGACTTCCGAGGTATGGCCGGTAGCGGCTCGGTGCAGATCGCCGTCGGTCCATACTCGGGGGCCGATCTAAGCACGCTCTCCGCCGAGGGCTGGCGCGACGGCTTCGAGCAGATCCAGATGGGTAAACAGGAACTGCAGCAGGCCCTCGGTGTGGGTAGACCCTTGACCGGTGCACGCTCGCCCGACCTGGAACTGACCACCGACAGTCTCTCCTACTATGCCGACGCATCCATCGATCACGTGGTGGTCGGTTCTCACCTGGCGGGTCTGTTGACCGAGGAGATCGAGGAGGCGACCGTCGCAGTGCGTGCCCGTGACGCCGAGAACGACCGTGTGACCCTGATCCTCGCCGACCGGACCCTGGGTGACGCCATGACCGGGTCCTGGGATGTGGGCACCTTCTGCGCCGTCCTTGCAGCTCAGCTCGCCGCGGCTCCCCGGGATGCCGTCGTGGTATCTCCGCGAGTGGGCTTCTCGCTGGCGCCGGGGCCCTTCCTCGAGGGTCTGGGTGAGGTCCTTGAGCAGACGGACTGGATCGACTCCCAGACCCTCAGCGGACTGCTGCGCTCTCACTCGCCGGGCACGCGCCCGATCCTACTCAAGACCAGCGCCGGCGGGGCTCACGGCTACATCGAAGAGTCGCTGATGGCTGGACTACGGGATGCTCACGCTGCCGTGGCCGATCTCGCCGCCATCGCCGACGCCACCCGCACCTCGGTCGAGACGGCCCGCAGGATGCTCTACATGGCCGAGAGCCGCTGGTGGTCGCGTGACGACGCCAGTCCTCGTGAGGCGACTATCGGTCTGGAATACTCACGGAGGGCCCAAGAGCTGGCCGAGGGGGAACTCGAAAAGGTGCGGTTCTCGGGGGTGGGATCTACTGTGATCACCGGCCGTGAGGGGGTGATCGACCTCGAGCTCCAGAACGACGCCGGCTATCCGTTCACGGTGGCTCTGGAAGTCTGGGGCGAGGGGATCTCCTTCCCAGAGGGCGGGGGATCCGACGTGTCACTTGACCCTGGCAAGACCACGCTGCAGGTGAAGGTGAGGAGCGAGGATGGTCCTCACACCCTTGCGGCACGTCTGGGAGCGGGTAGCCGGACACTCGACGAAGTGAGCCACTCCCTCCGCTTCATCACGATCGGGACGGTTCTGCCCGCTCTGATCGTCGGGGGGCTGATCGTGCTGGCCGGTCTCTTCTTCCTGGTCCGCTGGGCGGTGCGGAAGTACTACCGGCACAGACGCCCGGCCACTTCGTAAACAGGCGGCCGATCGTCCTCGGGGCAGGCAGGGCGGGCGGCGGCCA
>JAFGIH010000014.1 GCA_016929985.1 Thermoleophilia bacterium
GCCGCCTCGGCCTCGGGGGTCAGCTCCTTGGGGTGGTTGAAGTGGGTGTTTATCCACAAGGGATGGTGCTTCCGAAGCATCGCGCACAGACTTTCGGTGATGCGATACGGCAACACCGCCGGCATACGGGTGCCAATGCGGACTACCTCAACATGCTCGATCTCGCCCAGCGCGCTGAGGATCTCGTCCAGACGCTCGTCACTCATCATGAGCGGGTCCCCACCAGACAACAGGACATCCCGCACGGCGGGAGTGGAGCGGACGTATTCGAGAGCGGCTTCGATCTCGGCAGTCTCAGGGATTCCATCTACCTCACCGACGGTCCGCTTCCGCGTGCAGTGACGACAGTACATCGCGCAGGTGTTGCTCACCCGCAGAAGCACGCGATCGGGATAACGGTGCGTCAGCAGGGGAACGGGGCTGTCGGCGTCCTCGGCAAGAGGATCGGCCATGTCGCAGTCTTCGACGATCAGCTCGTCGGGACTTGGGAACGCCTGCTTGAAGACGGGGTCATTCTGGAAGTCGTCGCGGTCGACCAGCGACAGGTAGTAGGGCGTGATGGAGAGAGGGAACTTGTCGATCGTCTGCGAGAGCAGGATCCGCTCGGCAGGTTCGAAGCTCCGGCAAAGGAACTCCTCGATCTCCTCGAGGGTCGTTATTGAGTTACGGAGCTGCCAGCGCCAGTCGCGCCACCGAGCGTCGTCTTGTAGTTCGTCGAGTGCGCGTGACGCGGGGGGTCGAGCGGTAGATGAGGGCATTCGATAGAACCTCCTGTTTGTGGCGACAAGCTCAGAGCATCTCCTGGTGACAGCATGAGGGGAATGTGGTCTCGCCCAGACGACCGGCACAGGCCGGCGCCATCACACCAACCGGCGATGAGGGCCAGGGTTCTTCTGTTCAGGGGATCGTGCTGAAGACCGGGAGCGCCGAGATTGGCGGTTTCGTCGGTGTATGTGGCCTTATCTGGCGTGCGTGACACCGCGGCCGGCCGGCCGAGAAGTGTACTCGCAAGACCGTGGCGGCCGTGGCCGTCCGGCCTCGTGCAGATGGGCTGGACTGGATGCATACACCCGGGCTTGAGGTCAAAGGCCGTAGTGGACACACCTGCGGCATGCGGCCTCGAAACACCGTCTCTGCTCCCTTCATTCTGCGCAAGACCACGGCCGCTTCGGTACGAAGCCACCGCGATCGTCTACGCATCTCTGCATGGCGGCTCGACCACTCGCATCACGCCTATGACAGGAGTCGCGAGCCGATTCGCTTGCAGGATCAGTGACTTATTATACCAAGACCATGCCGCGGCCTTGTTTCGGGACCGCCTCAAAGTCGATGAATCCCCGTTCCACGTCCAGAGATATCAGACGCACTTCGGTGCGGTCTCCAACATCGAGCCCCTCGAAACCTTCGGTCAATCTCCCCTCTACGGGCACCGCGAGCAGCCGCACCCACGTGCCTTTGGGGGCCGCGCCGGTGACGATGGCGTCGGACTCCTCACCGACCCTCGAGTCCAAGAGAAGCGCCGCCGCCGACTTGGCGATCTGCTGCTCCACCTTGGTGACGATGTCCTCCTGCTTCGTGCAATGGGCCGCCAGCGCGTCAGGTTCGGCCTCATCGTACGGCGGGGCTTCCCCAGCGAGAGCCGCTTTCGGCAAACGCTGCGTCACAAGATCGGTATAGCGGCGATTGGGAGCGGTGGAATGCGTGTAGTCCTTGAGGGCCAGACCAAAGTGGCCCGGCGCCCTCTCACCCGGACCGGCGGCCGCATACTCACCCGAGCCCAGCAGTTTCACAATGGCAAGAGAGATGTCGGGGAAGCGCACGGGATGAGTCGCGGCTACCTTCTCGAGGAATCTCTGAAGCGCCCGTGAGTCGGGGGTACGAGAGAGATCGAACCCGTATCCGTCAGCGATATCAACGATACGACCCCAACGCTTTGGTGTACGGACCACCCGGCGGATGGAGGGGAATCCCCGCCCGGCAAGGTGACGCGCGGTGAAGCCGTTGGCGGCGATCATGAAGTCCTCGATGATGTCCTTAGCCCGGTTCCTATCGTCTATTCGTAGATCGACAACGGTATCACCGTCAAAAACAGCCCGCCCCTCGATGGTCTCCAGATCGAGGGCCCCCAGAGAGCGGCGTAATAGCCTCATACGACGGGCCGCGCCCTCCTGGGCGCGCAAGTTGTCGGCCAGTCCGTTGTTGGCCAAGACGGCCTCCGGCATCGCTTCTTGGCCTGTCAGCCAGGCAGCGACATCTGCGTAGGCCAACTTGGCGTGGTTGATCACGAGAGCCCGGTAGACACGGGAATCCTCCAGCGATCCGTCCGGACCCACCACCATCTCGACAACGACGACCGGGCGCTCCTCCTGGGGGTTCAGCGAGGTCAGGTCGGTGGACAGCTTCTCCGGCAGCATGGGAAAGATCCTGGCCGCTGTGTAGATGGTGGTCGTGTTGTGCTGAGCGTGGCCATCGACGGCTCGTCCTTGCTCGACGAGTTCGTCCACGTCGGCGACAGCGACATAGATCCTGACTCTATCCCTTGGCAGGACCTCGGCCACCGTGAGTTGATCAAGATCACGGGAATCGTCGTTGTCGATAGAGCACCAAGCCAGGTCTCTCAAGTCATACAGCGAATCTCGGCTCTCCGCCGCCGGCCTCTGTATGGTGGCCAGCTCGGCAAGCACATCAGCGGGGTATTCAGAGCGCAACCCTCGTTCGAGCATCGCCTTCTCGGCCAGATCTATCAGAACAGAGCGGTCGTTCTCGAGGAGGGAAGTCATATGACGCTCCTGTAGCGTGTGAAAGAGTGACTGGTATTCCGGTTTCTGCCTGACTTGATTCCCCAATGGGAATCGGCGCTAACGCCGACTCGTGATTCGGTCTGGAGGGAGACCGGCAACAACGGCGATGCCGCGCCCATGGCTGGTCAGGAGCACCGGGCGGCCGAGACTTCGTTCTTCGGCGGCCCCCTAGAAGAAGGTCTCGC
>JAFGIH010000144.1 GCA_016929985.1 Thermoleophilia bacterium
CTTGGTGGTGATCATCATCATCGCCATCCTGGCCGCGATCGCCATCCCGACCTTCCTCGGGCAGCGTCAGAAGGCTCAGGACGCAGCGTGCAAATCCCTCGTCCGTAACGCTATGACCGCCATCGAATCCGCCTATGTCGACCTCAGGACATTTGTGCCCGCAACTATGACCGCCGCTGTTCTCGGGGCCATCGAGCCTTCGATCACGTTTGTCGCAGCTGCCGACGCCGCTGCGGCATACGGTACCCCGACTGCTCTTACCTCAGCTGACTCTGTCAACTACTTCGGTACGGCCGATACATACGCGGTGGGTTCCTCCTCCGAATCCGGTAAGGAATTCGGCGTAGCTGTCAACAAGGGCGCTGGCGGCGGCAACACCTACTACATCGACAACGTCGCAGCTGACTGGTAGAAGCCACGCAAGGACAAGCGAAGTCCAACGTGATCACGTAGACCGATCTCGTAACAGGGCATAGAAGACGACCAGGGGTAACGGGCCCTGCCAAAGGATCCGTTACCCCTCCGTCTACCTACTGCAGGAGCCACAGAGATGAAGCCGGGGGCACATAGTCGTTTCGCAGACCACGCTCGTCATGAGCGGCGCGTACGCTTCTTCTTGGCGCTCGCGGCGATCATGGCGGCTGTGGTTCTCATGACTGGATGCTCTGATCCTGTCGCAGAGGCCGATTCCCTTGTGGCCGAAGGAGACCTCTCTGGGGCGGAGTCCTTGTACCGGGAGGCTCTTGCTTCAGATCCTGAGAATCTCGAGGCGCTGTGCGGAATGGCTGTAGTGCTCGCGCTGCAGCACAGGTATGACGAAGCTCTCGTGGCCCAGGAGCGCGTTGTGGCCGTCGATCTCACCGATTCACTCACTCGCGTCGAGTTGGGATTCAACTACCTCAACCACCAAGGGCGAGCCGAGGATGCGGTAAGAGTGCTCGGTGAAGCCGCGGCCCTCGATGCCAGCGCCAAGAACCTGACGTTCCTGGCTCAGGCTCAAGCTGTGGCCGGTCGGACTAAGGACGCCGAGCGGACTCTCGAGGAGGCGCTCGGAATCGATCCAACCTATCAGCACGCTTACCAAGTGCTGGTGAAGGTGCTGGAAGACGACGGTAGAACAGACGAGGCGAGCCGTGTACGAGAGCGCGCAGTCGCCCAGGGGATCACGTTGATAGATGTGGAGTAGGGCAACCACTGCAAACCGGCAGCCCTATCGAGGGCACGAGGTCCTGAGCAATATGAGCGGTATGCAAAAGATAGTCAGGCGCATGATGGGGGGAGCGCGGAGGCAGAAGGGCTTCACGCTGATCGAACTCCTTGTGGTGATCATCATCATCGCCATCCTTGCGGCCATCGCCATTCCCACGTATCTGGGCCAGAGGGAGCGCGCCGCCGATACTGAGTGCTACTCACTGGTGCGCAACGCCCTCACTGCCGTCCAGACCGCGCTGGTTGAGGCGGGGAGTTATGCGGGCGTCACCGCGGCGATGCTGAACCAGATAGAGAACAGCATCACCTTCCTTCAGAGCGCCGAGAACATCGTCACGACCAGCCCGCCTTGGATCGGTGGCGCCACGGTTGCGGAGGCACATGACAAGGAAGTGGCGATATTCCCCGAGTCGGCTACGGTGATCGACATCGCCAGCCGAAGCTCGAGCGGCAACTGGTATGGCATTCAAATCGATACCCTGAACATCGGCGAGACCGGGTATGTGAAGGTCAAGGTGATTGAAGGGACGGCGGACATCGGCTGGTAACCAGTCATGACAAAACGGCCGGTCCGAGCCCGGACCGCGGCTGTAGACGACGAGACCGACGCGCCCGAAAGGGCGCCTCGGCTTCCTGGGTCCGGCCGGTGATTCGTTAGGGACCCCATCCGGCCGCCAATCTCCAACCAAGGTTGGTCCCTTGTCAGCGTGCGACTCAATTAGCCTCTGGGGCCATGCAAAGGCGCACCAACATCTCCTCTTCAGGTGGCTTCAGCCTAATCGAACTCATGGTGGTCGTCGTCGTGCTCGGCATCTGTCTAGCCGGTGGCGTGGCTGCACTTTCCGATGGCCTGTCGGCGGTCGAGACCCGTGGCGCGGCGCAGGACTGGCAGGCAGCGGCCGCGTGGGCCCAGGTCGGGGTGCTCTGGCAGGGTGGCTGCACACAAGCGGCATGCGACTCCGGATCAGTGGCGCTCACGCATGAATACGGTCTGTGCGGGGGAGACCTAGGTCGCTCAACTGCGGCGACCGACGTCGAGGCCAACGTAGCTCGCTGGCGGGTCGGCGGAGGTATAGCAGTAACATTCGGGGGCAGTCTCGCCTCCCCTGACGGCGGCGGGTCCCTTCACTTCCAAAACAACGGCGGTGCGTACCGTGTCGTCGTTCGCCCCGAGAGCGGCCTGACGGTCAGAAGCCCGGCTGGGGTGAGGCCATGAGATCATCCGAACGAATCGTACCGTGGCGCGTCAGCGACGGTGCGACCCTACTCGAGGTCATGGTGTCTGTGGTCCTGCTGGGGCTGCTGATCGTGCCCGTCGCGCTCGGGGTCGATTCAGCCGTGAACAGATCGACTTCGGTACGCGCTCAAGCGGATGATCTGGCAGCGCTGTGCGTTTCCTCAGGTTCTGGCCAGGCATGGAAGTGGGGGCCGGCGCTCACGGGCGCAGTGTGGCGGTTGGGCCCAGCTCTTGATCTCACCGTCAAGGTGGCTCCCGAAGAGCGGTTGGTCGTTGGCCTTTGGTGTGACGGCTGGTTCTTGGGCGAACGCGACGTCGATCCAGAGGGCAGGCTGTCCGTTCAGGCCTCGGATCTGCGGGATCTGGTGGACGGTGCACTCCTCGTCCGCGTGCGCGAAGCTGAGGGGGGATGGGGTCCTCCGTGGCGGTCTCTCGTGCCGGAAGGCACGGGGTCTTTCAGCTCAATGGATCTGGACCCCCATACGGATGATACCGATCTTGGCACGGAACTTCCTCCGCAGCTTGTCGTTCATGCGCCAGCCCTGGCCAACCCGTCCTTCGAGCTGTCCTCCGGATGTGGGGAAACAGAGGCGGCATACCCAGGACTCACCTTCCGTGTTCCGGAGTGCACAGACGGCCGGAGCTGGGCTGACCTCGAAGGGCGGGTGCAATCTTGGTTGATGGAGCAGGGTCGTGCGCTTGATGTGTACTTCTAAGCGACAGCCAGATTCCTTCGGCGCGGGCTTCACCTTGGTGGAGCTCCTCGTAGCCTTGGCGTTGTCGGTCTCTCTGGCGATGGCTGTGGCTCCCCTTTGGATCTCGCTCATGAGCACCGGGACTCGCGAGACCGACCGTACCGTATGGCTTCTTCAGCAACGCGTAGCGGCGGCTCGATTCGAGCGCGACCTCCGACTGGCGGGAGCAGAGCGTTGTCTGTTTCCCGTGGCGGGTGCCTTGTTGGAAGCGTCGGGTTCGCAGGTGGTGCTCCTTCAGCGCGCGACCGACGGTTCAATCCCGCTCATCGTCGAGTGGGAGATCACCAGGGGCTCATTGATGAGGCGGTGGGGAACCTGTCCCACGCGGCGGCCGGTCGCGTTTCCGCACTCCCTCTATCAAGACAACAAGACGATGCTCGAACAGGTAGGCGCAAGAAGCTCGTTCACGTATGTGGTGAAGGGAGTCGAGCAGCCCGCTCCGGTAGCAGATACCGATCTCGCGTCGGTGGAGACAGTCATCCTGCACCTGTGCGCCGGTGGCGCAGTGGGCCCTGTGACCAGCGGAGCTACGGCCATCGAACTCACGACCTACGCGCGGGTGAGTCGGTGAGCCGCGCGGCTCACAGGAGGCGCTTCCGATCACTCCTGCAACAAGGCTCGATCCTCATGCTGGTGCTTTTCATGTGCCTCGCGATCGCCGTGGTGGTGCAGACACTGGTGGTGGCGGTCATCTGTGGCACTCGGGCAGTGGGCGACGAGCAAGCGGGGCGAGCCCGCATGGAGGAGAAAGATGCAGGTCTGGCGACCCTGAGGGAGCGCGGCCTCATAGCCTGGGGGGCGGCTCCCTGGATGGTGGTAAGCGAGGAGGGTCACACCGTCGAGGGCTGTTTGACCGAGGTCGCAGGGGAGAACGAGTGGGTGTTGGCGGCCACGGTCCGTCAGGAGCCTGAGGTGTCGAGACTCACGACGTCCGCGCTGCTTGAGCGGGGCCGCGACGGCGTTGACCTGCCTCTCGCTGCTGTGGTCGCCGGGTCGATGACCGCGGCGGCAGGGCGCAGTGGTGCGTGGCTTGCAGCCGACCGTGGCAGCGAGGCGGTGGCGTACGTTTCCCAGCCGCCGGTCGCCCCTGTGTTGGGTGAACGCTGCTCATTAGCGGGGCTCGCCGACCCGTGGCGGCTGGACCCCGGCTGGGCAGCTCTGTCCGGTGACACGGCGCCGGATGGTGTGGCACCGGGCCCGAGCGTGATCATCTTGACCGGTTGGCGCGGGATGACCGTGGAAGTTCCCACGGACGGCATCGGGAGCGCGGCGGATGGCCCCATCCTGGTGGTCGTCACCGGCGGTGCCGACCTCGACGCCCGCGGTCTGGGCGACCTATACGGGGTCATCGTGGTGGACGAGGGGTCGATCTACCTCGACGGGACCAATCTGCACGGGGCGGTCTTCGCAACGGACGCCGTCGATTTTGGCGAGACCGGTCGCGTCGTCTTCTCAAAGACCATCCTACGATGGGCTACCGATCGCTCGTTGGTGCGCACGCGGCTGGTCCCGGGAAGTCGCTGGGAGGGCACGGAATAGGTGGTCTTGGGTATACTCCCGATATGGGATGTAGGGACGACGAACACACCTGCTTCACGTTACGCGCCGACGACGCCGGGCGCAGACGCTTCGAGTGCAGGGAGTGCGGGATAGTCTGCCAGCAGGTGGTGTCCCCTTGGCACTGCCTCAAATCGGGGTGCCCGTACGTGTATTCGTATGGGGGGGATGACGCCACTTACTTCGGATGTCTCTACAAGGTCTTCACGCCGGAACTCGATCTCGGGGTCTTTCTGGACAAGAGCGGACGTCCGGGGCGGACCGCCGACCCGTATGGGCCCCTGCGGGTGGTGCGCGAACCGCGGCCGCAGTGCCGCGTCTGGATCGAGCGGGCATATGAGGCCATCAATCCGGGTCGCGCATGCTGCAACCC
>JAFGIH010000145.1 GCA_016929985.1 Thermoleophilia bacterium
CCGCTCCGGGCCGCGCTCACCTTCGACCCTGCCGGCGGGTTGGCCGGCGCCGTCGCCTACCACGAGCGGGGCGGGCGCTCCATGCCCCGCGCCTTCGTTCCTGGTCGGGGAGATGAGCTCTCCCCCTTCGTGGAAGTGCTCACGCCTGCGGCCGGTGAGAAGGGCGAGGACGGCGGGGAATGGCGCGTCGAGACGGCGCTCTCCACGACGCTCACCTTCGGCGACGAGCCGCTCCATGTGGTCACAGAGCCGCTCGCGCCGGGCGACTACATCGCCGGCTTGGTGGTCCAAGACCTCGACGGCGGGCTCACCAGGCGCTACGCGCTATAGTTGGCCCGTCATGGGTTTCTGGGAGGCCAACCAGCAGCAATTCATCAACGCCGGGGTGTCGGTGCTGGTCCTCGTCGCCGCCTGGGTGGTCCATATGCTGCTGCGCTACGGCATCAACCGCTTCTCCCGTCATCATGAACTCGCCAAGACCGATCCCGGCGCGGAGACGCGTCTGCGGATGATCCAGCGGCTGCTGACGGTGGCGCTCTTCTTCGTGGCCATCGGCCTGGTCTTCTGGATCATGGACGTGGATGCACTCAAGCGCGTGGCCGTGGGCATGTTCGCCTCGGCGGGAGTGGTGGGGATCGCGTTGGGCTTCGCCGCGCAGACCACCATGGCCAACTTGGTGTCGGGGGTCATCATCGCGTTCGCACAGCCCATCCGTCTCGGCGACAACGTGAAGGTGGACGACGAGTACGGAGCGGTGGAATCCATAGGTCTCTTCTATACGCACATCCGCACGTGGGATAACCGCAGGCTGGTGATACCCAACAAGATCCTCTCCGACCGGGCCATCCGCAACTACACACTGACCGACGAGCGGATGCCGGCCCAGGTGGTCCTCCGGTTCGACTACGAGGCCGACCTTGACGCGATCCGTACGATGCTCCTCGAGGAGGCGCGGGCGCACCGTCTCTTTGTGACCGATCACGAACCCGTAGTGGAGGTGATCGACGCCGATGACCTGGGGGTGTCGGTACGTCTCACGGCCTGGGCGCGCAACCAGCCCGATGCATGGACGCTCGGTGTCGAGGTCAGGGAGAGCGTTGTGCGCCGGCTCAAGGAGTCCGATGTGCCCATCGGGGCTCACTGGAGCCGCGTGATGACGCAGCCGCCGGCGCCGTGAAGCCTGAGGACGCTGCCGCTGAGCCGGGCGCCCAGACCGAGCCCGCGACCACGGCCTGTCCGGCCTCTCCCGATGGAGCCCCGCTACGCAAGATCTGGGGTCTCGACCGCAACGTCTTCTGGGCCGGGGTCTCATCTTTCTTCATGGACATCAGTTCCGAGATGGTCTATTCACTGGTGCCTATCTTCTTATCCACAGTGCTGGGGGTCAACAAGTCGCTCATCGGGGTTATCGAGGGAATCGCAGAGACTACGGCCAGCATGCTCAAGATGCTCGCCGGCTGGCTCAGCGACAGGCTGGGCCGGCGCAAACCCCTCATGGTGTTCGGCTACAGCGTGTCGACGCTGAGTCGTCCCCTGCTGGCTCTTGCCGGTGGCTGGGGGATGGTCCTGGGAGCCCGCTTTGTCGACCGTTTCGGCAAAGGTGTCCGCACCGCTCCGCGCGACGCGATCGTGGCTGATTCTTGCGAGAAGAAGGAGTTGGGGCGGTCGTTCGGCTTCCATCGGGCCATGGACCAGTTCGGAGCAGTGATCGGCCCTGGGTTGGCCTTCTTGATACTGGCGTTCCGCCCCGAAGACTACCGGATGGTGTTCTGGATTTCGCTGGTGCCGGGGGCCGTCTGTGTGGCCGTGATCGTGTTCTTCATCCACGATCGTAAGAAACGGACGGTCGCGGCCCAGGCGGTGAGCCCGCCGGTCGTCCTCGAGACTCCGGTCCCCGCGGGTGCAACGCGCCGCGAGCGGCTCCGCGGCCCTCTACTGGCCTATCTGCTGGTGACGGGCGTGTTCGCGCTGGGCAACTCCTCCGACGCCTTCCTCATCCTCAGGGCCCAAGACCTCCAGGTGGCCACGGTCATGATCCCGCTGCTCTATCTGATGTTCAACCTTATCTACTCCGCCCTGTCCATCCCTGCCGGACTGCTCGCCGACCGCATAGGCAGGCGAAAGGTGGCGCTCATCGGGTTCGCAGTCTTCGCCATCGCGTATGCGTGGATGGCGGCGGCCCGTTCCCAGGCCGCCGCCTGGGGCGTGTTCGCTGTGTATGGTGTCTACATGGCCATCGCCGATGGCAACGGACGCGCGCTGCTGGCCGAATTCTCACCGGGCGGGCGGCACGGGACCGCCTTTGGCGCCTATCACATGGTGGTGGGACTCGCGGCGCTGCCGGCCAGCGTCATTGCGGGGCTGCTTTACGACCACGTATCGGCCGCGGCGCCCTTCTGGTTGGGCGCAGCGGCGGCGGGGTTGGCGGGTGTGTTGATGCTCGCCTTGGTGCCGGAACCGCGCAGGCTTCGCAACGCATAGCGGTCTCGGAGGGCTCGTCGGCTCCATGAGTCGCGCCTCTAGCCCAGCCGCTCCAAGATCGCCGGAAGTTCACGGTGGTCGCGGATGACGTAGTCGGCCTCGGGCGGCTCTTCGGTGTCGGTGGCTCCTGCACAACGGATGGCCAGCATGCCCATGGCTTTGGCGCCCGCGATGTCGGTGCGGGGCGTGTCGCCGATGTGGGCGGCGTCGGCGGGGGCGGCCTCCAGCCGGGCCAAAGTCTGCTCGAACATGCGCGGGTCGGGCTTGGTGTAACCCGTCTGGTCGGAGAACGTCAGTGCCGAGAAGTGCTGCAGGAGTCCGTCGGCCTCGAGGAACTCTGAGAGCACTCGCCCAGGCGTGAGGCTGGTGTCGGAGATGACGCCCAGCCGGTAGCCGGATGCCGCCAACCACGGGATGGTCTCGGCCACTCCGGGCAGCAATGGCAGGGCGCCGAACCGGGCCGCGTTCTCGACCCCGGAGATGGCCCTCTCGATCACCTCGCGGTCTACCGAGGGCTCCTCTATGCCGAACTCCTGCAAGAAGAAGCTCACCTCCTCCTGCGCTCCGAAATGGCGGCCCTCGATCCAGGCGTTCACGTAGACCGCGAAGCCGGCATCGTAGACTCGCTGCAGATCGGCCTCCGTCGGATCAAGGCCGGCAGATGCCAGCATGTCCCGCAGGGCACGCAACCTTGCCTGCCTCACCTCGGTCCAAGAAGTATCGTTGGCTGAATAGAGCGTGTTCCAGAAGTCGAAGGTCAACGCGGTGAGCCGGGTCGGTAGGGTCACGGGAGTGCTCCTGTCTCTCTGTCTATCGGTCACTGGAGCGGCATGAGGCCGCATGGATGTGTCAGACTGCTCGGGGTCGTCCGGCGTGCCGGGCAGGCAGGGCTGGGCG
>JAFGIH010000146.1 GCA_016929985.1 Thermoleophilia bacterium
AGCGGCGAAGAGGCCTACTCTCTGGCTATGGCCTGGGTGGAGTTCCAGAGTGCGAACCACCTGGAAGAGACGTCGTTACAGATATTCGCAAGCGACATAAACCAGCAGGTGATCGACAAAGCCAGAAGGGCGACCTACCCGGAGAGCATCGTCTCCGATGTCTCCCCTGAACGGCTCGAACGATTCTTCTCTCGCCTCGACACGGGGTATCAGATAGTCAAGAGCATCCGGGAGACCTGCGTGTTCGCGAAGCACGATCTCACCCGCGACCCGCCCTTCTCGAGACTCGATCTCATAAGCCTGAGAAACGTCCTTATCTACCTGGGGCCGCTTCTGCAGCGCAGAGTGATGCCTCTCTTGCACTTCGCGCTCAGCCCCGGGGGTTTCCTTATGCTGGGAGAGTCGGAGTCGGTCGGTGGCTTCACCGACCTCTTCTGTCCGATCGAGAAGAAGAGCAGGATTTACATGTCAAGGTCGGGTGGTCTCGCTTCCATACCGCCCGCCCCGTCTCTCGCGGCGGGTCAGGGGGCCGCCGTGCCCGGCCCCGCCCCCTCGCCGGTGGCCTTCGATCCCTCCAGCGAAGCAGACCGTATAGTGCTCGACAGCTATGCCCCGGCTGGAGTGATCGTCGACGCCGATCTTCAGATACGGCGGTTCCGCGGCCGCATCGGTCCTTATCTCGAACCCGGCCCCGGCCGCGTGAGCTTCGATCTTCTGCGCATGGCCCGCGAGGGATTGGCCGGTGAGCTGAGTAGTGCTCTCAGGGAAGCGAAGAAGGGCGAGGCTGCCGTTCAACGGAAGGGGGTCCGTATCCTTCGCGACGATAGGGTGGCCTCGGTGAGTTTCGATGTCATACCCATGCAGTCTCCAACAGGTGAGCCCTCATACCTCGTGCTCTTTCAGGACATGCCCCAAGCTCATAAGGAAGCGCCGGGCACAGAAGGCGATGGACCGCCCAAGTCCGCAGACCACCTTTCTCGGCGGATCGCGGAGTTGGAGCAGGAGTTGGGCGAGATGAGGGAGTACGCCCGAGCTGTTCTCGAGGACAAGGAATCGGCGAACGAAGAGCTCCGTTCGGCCAACGAGGAGATGCAGTCTACCAACGAGGAGCTGCAGAGCGTCAACGAGGAGCTGGAAACAGCTTCGGAGGAGGTACAGTCCGCTAACGAGGAGCTGCGGACGCTGAACGACGAGCTGCATGCAGTCAACGACCGACTCGCTACACTCAACGAGGAGCTAACGGCCAAGAATGAGCAGCTGCAAGAACTCAATGCCGCACTCGACCGTCACGAGACCGAACTGAGAAGCGCAAGAGACCACGCGCTTGCGGTCATCGACACCGTGCGGGAGCCCCTCTTGATCCTCGACACCGGCCTACGCGTTGTCTCGGCCAGCCCACCCTTCTACAGCATGTTCAAGACCGACGCGAACCACGTGCTGGGCCAGAACCTCTTCGGGTTGGACGGGCAACAATGGGGTGTCGTCGAACTACGTGAAGCGATGGAACGCGCGTTGGTCGAGGGAGTGGACTTTCAGGACCTCGTCGTTGAAACCGACCTTGCTAGGGTGGGCCGGCGTACGTTGCTCCTTTCCGGTCGCCGCATACACGGCGCCAGCGCCGGTCTGGGGAATGTCCTCTTGGCGATCGATGACATCACCGACCGCGCGCGGGCCGAGGCCCTGAGCGACGCTCTCGACCAGATCAACCTCACGATGATATCGACCGCCGGCTACGACGAGCTCTTGGAACGGGTCATGACCGAAGCTGGCCGGGCGCTTGGGTGCGACGAGGCAGTGCTGGCCGTCCCGGCGGACGGTGCATGGATCACGAGGTTCTGCTCGGGTGTCCCGTGGGCGGCTGGTTCAGGCGCGGTCGTCCCCGAGGGAGAGGCCCGGCTGTTCTCAGCCTTGGCCATTGGACAGCAGGCGGTCGTGAGCACCCCCTCGGTCGCAGGACGAGCGCGTGTCTCTTCGAGAGAGGCGGGCACGCAGGTGGTCCATGTTCCACTCGGGTCCCGGGATAGGGTGGTCGGCGCGCTCAGCTTCGGCCGTCGCGGCCGCAAGGCTACATTCACTGAGGCCGAGCTGGACTTCATCGAGAAGGTTGCCCCAGCTCTTTCCTTGGCGCTCGAGAACGCCGAGTTGCACGCCAACGAGCACCGCATCGCCGAGGTGCTGCAGATGAGTCTGCTCAAGACGGTCATGGCCGTTCCCGGGCTCGAGACCGGTCTGGCCTACCGGCCGGCTCACGAGGCTGAGCGGGTAGGGGGAGACTTCTATGACCTCTTCGTCCTCAAAGACGAGCGAGTGGCTATCGTCGTGGGCGACGTCTGCGGGAGTGGGGTGCAGGCGGCCTCGTTGACGGAGACGGTGCGTGCCACCCTCAGGGCTCTGGCCTGGCTCGACTCCTCACCGTCTTCGATCCTCACCGAGGCCAACGAACTCCTGTTGGCTCAACCGTTATCCGGGCAATTCGTCACCGTGCTCCTGACCATACTGGATGTTGCGCGCGGCAAGATCCTCATCTCGTCCGCGGGCCACCCACCGCTCGTGATCTGTGGGGAGAACGCTCACTTCCTCGAGGCTCCCCACGGAATGCCACTGGGGGCGATGAGAAGCACCTACAGGGAGGCCGAGTTCGATCTCCTGCCCGGCGAGACGCTGGTTCTCTACACCGACGGCTTGATCGAGGCCAAACGGGGATCGGACCTCTTCGGTGAGCAGAGGCTGTTGGATACGTTGAGTAGCCAGAACTGGGCAGATGTGCAGCAGATGGTGGAAACGGTGGTTGCGACCGCGACCGAACACGCCGGCGGAAGGCTTGCCGACGACCTGGCCGTCATCGCCGTCCATCTTCCGGCCCACCCGGGCGGCGTTGAGGACGGAGCTTAAGGGACTCTGGGCAGTCTCTTCTCTCGAGCAAGCGAAGCCGCCGCGTCGCCAGAAGAGGAGAAGACGCGCACCCTGTCGGTGTCGAGAAACCCGGTGTATGTCAGGACCCTGTTTGTGCCGGCCGAGGCACCGATCACACCAAGCCAGCCATGGGCGGGCAACTGCTCCAACACATACAGAAGCACGCTTATTCCGCCGCTGTCGAGAAACGTGCAGTCGGTCAGGTCAAAGAGAATACTCTGAGGCGGGTACGCTCCACGGAGGATCTCGTCCAGCGCATCGCGGACGACCTGCTTCGATGAGCGGTCGAGATCTCCATCGACCACGATGAGGGGCACACCACCGATCACACCTTCAATCAGATCCACTAGGAACTCCCCCGTTCCGCCCGCACCTCGATAGTGTTTGTCCTATTCCCAGCTTCGCCTTAGACGAAGCCCAAGGGTAGTCGCCTATCGCCGGCGAAGGCGGTCGACGAGCAGGGTGATGATCCACACCACGAACAGGGCCAGCGCGATCCAGAAGAGCCACTTGACCACGAAGCCAAGGCCGAACACCACCAACACCACGATGATGAAGATTATCAGCAGCCAGTTCATGAGCGCAGCGCCTCCTTCAGATCGGTGATGGTCTCGACGACCGACGGATCGACGAAGGCCACGTCTTTGCCGGTCTCGAGGCTGGCCGGAGTGGGCAGGAACGACCGTCCCTTGCCGCCGGACAGCTCAAAGCCCTTCACCGCGCCGGTCTCAGGGTCGAAGTAGAACTCCTCGATCTTGCCCAATTCGCGGCCGTCGGTGGTCGACACTCGTGCTCCGATCAGCACGTTGCCCGCCTCCAGGACCTCGCTCATCTCCGGGACCTCCGAGGCCTTCTTGACGCTTGCCTCCTCGTCGATGATCACCGAATCGAGACCGATGACCCGGAATGACTGCCAGGGAACGACCTTGGCTTCCTTGAACCAGCCGGCCTCGTCCATCAAGATCCCGAGGACCCGGCCTCCCTGGCGGTCGAGGATCAGATCTTCGACCTTTCCCAGCTTCATGCCGGTGTCTCTGGTGATCACCAGCAGGCCGCCGGCGTCTTTGCCCTTGCGCATGGTCATGGCCTCCCTAGTAAATGACACCCGTTGCCCACAACACGACGAACACAATGACGGCGATGACCACGACGGCAAGAATCAGCCACGGCCATCTTGCACTGCGTCTACCTGCGGCTCTTGGCATTTGTTCGCTCCTTCCGCGAGGGAGTCAGACATGTTCAGCGACCTCGGCCTCTTGCTCCGCCCCGGACCAGTCTCAGAATGACCAAGAGCACTATCGCCCCCAGGACGGCCACTCCGAAGCTTCGCCAGTTCCATCCGGTCACGCCACTCTCTCCAAATGCGTTCATGATGAATCCGCCCAGCAGCGCTCCCACGATGCCTACGATTACGTTGTAGATGATCCCCCCGCCGCCCCCCGCGAGGAACCCGGCTACCAAGCCGGCCAGGCCACCGAACACGATCCACGCCAGAACGCCCATATTGGACCTCTTCCAGATCAGGTTGCCCATCTTCTCTAGTTACCTGCGAACACCGGGGACCAAACCCCGCTGGTGGGACTTTCTCCAAACATTTGTTTGCCTCCCCGCGGTGAAGGGAAGACTGATACAGGAACATGCACCAGCAGACGTCGCGCAGTTGCGACAAGGGGGAAAGAGTCATGTGGGTGCAGACCGGTGCCTACCAACTCACTAGTCTCTATTGGCTGATCGCTGTGATCGTGGTCTTCGTACTAGCGGTCATCGCCCTTGCGGTCGCCGGGTCGGCACTGAGGCGGGCCAAGGCTGCGACCCGGGGGAGCTCCGCCCCCGCCCGGGGTGCCGTGGCTGGATCGGGAGGGCCTGGAATGGGCCCGGACGACCGAAAACTACCGGAAGCCTACAGGATGCTAGACGAGCGCTACGCCAAGGGAGAGATCAGCCGCGAAGAGTACATGCAGCGACAGACCGACCTACAGTCAAAGGTCTGAGACGGGAGCGGGAGAGATGGATCGGAACATCATCGACGGCAAATGGAAAGAGCTCAAAGGCTACGCTCGGGAGGGGTGGAGCAAGCTCACCAGAGACGAGCTTGGGGAAGTCGGGGGTAAGAAAGATCGCCTTGAGGGCAAGCTGCAGCAGAAGTACGGACATGCTTCAGCTGAGGCCGATCGCAAAGCGGGCGAGTGGGCCAAGCATTCGGATGAGGCCGGCAAGAGTTAGAGTTCTTTCGAGAGGAGGTGCATTCACATGAGTACATGGCTCATAATATTGATCATAGTTTTGGCGGTCCTGTTCCTCACCGGTGGTGGCTGGGGCTATTCCAGGCGGAGGAGATAGGAAATGTATATCGGCAGCGCCATATTCCTCATAGCGGTGGGAGCGATCCTCCGCTGGGCTGTTAGCTGGGAAGTGTCAGGCTTCAACGTTCAGCTGGCCGGTTTGATCGTGCTCATCGTCGGGATACTGGGTTTGGTCATCACCCTCTTTCTCTGGAACACGCGGAGGACTTCGCGAGGCACCCGGCGTACGGATGTTGTTTCGCCTCAGGACTACCATCCGGACGACATGGCGCCTCGCCCCTAGCAGCGCCTTGTCGCCACGCTGGCAGGCGCCCCTTCGACTCCATTCGGTGTGGGGTCTCGCGCCTGCCAGGGTGGTGGACGGTGAGGGCAGGGTCAGATCGGGTGGAGCGCGCCGGCTGACTGGGCGCGTGGACGCCGCGACGGCTTCCGGTTTGTAACCTGCCCCGAGTCCTCCTACAATCCGGGGAGGCCACATACGTCCACGATACTCACGGGGAGAGACGACTAGTGGAGACGTCACAGTACGCTAAGCACGTGATCATAGACCCTTACAGTCAGCTGGAGAGAGACGGCAAGAAGGTGTTTGAGGGCTTCATATGCACCCCCGAACAGCTCAATGCCGATTGTCAGTGCCTCTACTCGATCGTCACCAAAGAGCACGTGAACGAGGCAACACCGCATATCCACGATTTCCCGGTGATCATGAATTTCTTCGGCGGAGACTACCGGAACATCAGGGATTTCGATGCCGAGATCTGGTTCTATCTCGGCGGAGAGAGGCAGGTCATAACCACTCCCGCCACGATCTCCATCCCGGCCGGTCTAGCCCACTGCCCGCTCGTGTTCAAGCGGATCTCCAAGCCCGTCGCGTGGGTAGAGATCATGCTGACCAGCGGATACGAGAGGCGAGAGGTGGATATACCTCTTATCCCCGACCCAGGTATCTAGACGGCGGCTTCGGGCTGAGCGCAGCAGTCGATGCTTCCCTTGGAGCAACGGACGCTCCGCGGGTCGGCGGAGCAACGGCCTCCCAGGGCAGGGTGACCTCTCCGAGACGCCAGCGGGCGCGGCCCCCGAAGGGCGGCCGCGCGAGCACGGGCCAGGTCGACGCGAGGTGCTCGACAGTCGTGATCCAGCGCTGCCGCGGCCCGAACACCGACTGAGGAGCTGCGACCGCCCAAGAGCGGTCGAAGTCGGTCAAGAATCGGTGGATCTCTTCACCCGGGACGTTCCGGTGGATGAGCGTCTTCGGCAGCCGCTCGGCCAACGCTGAGGGGCAAGGTAGACCTGCCACCCGTGCAGCAAACGTGATAGTGCGGGGTTCGGCAGGGCAGGGCCGGCCCGCCCGTGTGAGAGCTGCTTCGGCGGCGTCGGCGCCCCCCAGAGTCACCCACACCGCTCGGCGGCCGAGCTCGTCGCAGGTGCCCTCCACCAGCACACCGCCCGGTGCGAGGCCCGCACAGAGCCGGTCCCATGCCCGCCACGCCTCCTCCTCGTCATACTGCCGGAGCACGTTGAGGGCCCGCACCAGCAACGGAGACCTGTGCAGCGGCAACTCAAACCCACCGAGTCCGAAAGAGAGGCCGGGGTGGCGTTCCGACCGGCCGGACACCCCGAGGAACCGCACGCCCTCCTCGACTCGGGCCGGGTCGATCTCCAGGCCGACCACTTCTACGTCGGGCCTCACCATTCGCAGCCGTTCGTACAACTCGACTGTGGTGAACGGCGACGCGCCGAAGCCCAGGTCGACCACCAGGGGTGGTTGCTCGGCCGAGCGGAGCAACTGGGCCTGGGTGGCGGCGATCCAGCGGTCCACGCGGCGCAGCCGGTTCGGCGCTGTGGTGCCGCGGGTGACCGTGCCCTCTGGACGATGTCCCGAGCGACTTATCGCTCACCCGCTTTGAAGGAGGTTGTAGAGGAGCACGCAGGCTTCACCCCGGGTGGCGTTGGCCCAGAAGTCGTAGACTCCCTTGTGGTCAGGCTCGAATTCCAGCAGTCCATCGAGAAGTCCCGAGTGATAAGCCTTTCTGGCCCAGGGATAGTGAGCTGCGGAGAAGTCCGGGAACGGTGGCGTGTAGTCTGCCGGAGGCTCAGGCAGACCGGCGTCCCGAGCGACCATGGTGATGAGCTGCGCTCTCGTCAGGTAGTCCTGCGGGGCGTACTCCGTTGGAGTCTGGCCTGTGGTGATGCCTCGGGCGGCACACACGGCGACGTAGTTATCAGGGTAGAGGGATCCACTGCCGCTGTTCTGCACATCACCGAAGGTGCAGATATCGTTCTCCGATACCGGATAGCCGGCCGTGAGTACGATCATCTTGGCGAA
>JAFGIH010000147.1 GCA_016929985.1 Thermoleophilia bacterium
ACGTGTCGCCGAGCGGGCCGGGCAGGCGGACTACGTCATCGAACGCTTGACTGCATTGATTGCCTGAGCTATCAGTCGCACGGCTCATGCGGTGTCACGGCTCAAAGATGGGCGGGTGCCTGAGGTGACGAAGGTGTACGTCTGTCGACGTGCCCCCGCTCGCAACGCGATGAGCCTTGCGGCCCCAGGGTTGTTGCGAAGTGCGGTCTGAGTTCCTACCCTTGGTGCTATGCTGTCCTCAATACTGAATCTCTGGCTATTGCTGAACGTCGTTTGGGCCAGGAGGCCACGCAGATGGGGCGCGGGCGCGACTTTGTTGACTGGTTCATCCGTGGCCTTGGAGCCGAGGCGGAGCCTCCATGCTACGGTGAGAAGATAGGGCTACCCGACGAGGAAGGGGATGCCGTTTCGGCTTGGAGAACCCCGGAGCCCGCCGTTCGGACCATTGCCTCTGTCGTCAATGACTGTAAGCAACCGGAACACGAAGCAGCTCTCAAAAATCTGGCCGGCGGTGTCCGAGGGGTACGTTCATAATGATTCAAGCTGTTATCCGGTGATATTCGTGGATTAGCCCACCGAGTCGGTTAACACTGACGACCTCGCCGCCAGCGCGGTTTGAGGCCAGTTGAGGCTCAGGTGTTTCGAGAGATAAGCCGCGATGCGGACGCTCTTGGTTATAGTGTGTGACGTACTCCTTTAGCTCCCGCTCAAGGACCGTTCGCCGCAGACGAAGATGTGGTCCAGACACTCCCGCCGCACGGCCTTCACGAAACGCTCCGCGACAGCGTTTGCCCGTGTGACCGCATGGGGGCGCGGACCACGCGCACACCTTCCGAGGAAAACACCTCATCAGACGGTGTCCAGTACTTGGCGTCGCGGTCACTTCACAGCTGCTGACGAGGAGGACCATGCAGGACAAACGCAACAAGCTGCGGCAGAAGTACTATGTCGATAGGATCGATGAGCGCGATCGGGCCGGCGGAGACCGGGTCGACTCCAAGTACTTCGTCCTCGACTATGTCCACGATCCCTACTCGATCCCGGCCCTGGAAGCATACGCTCTTGCGTGCTACAAGGACTTCCCCAATCTGTCTGAAGAGTTGCGGGCGCTGGTGGCCAAGTTGAGGAGCGGGGAGCATGTCGGCAGCACCGATGCATAGGGCAGTTCGGTGCTCCTGACTTGACAGCCTCGCACCCACGCTCCCCTGAAGGCCCGGTGTGCACCGCTAAGGACAGGCTCGGCCGTCGAGAGCGCAAGAGGCACATCCTCACAAGACGTCGCCCGTCCCTGGGTCCAGCGGGAGCGGGGGTAGTGGGCATTGGCGCATTGACCTGGGCCACAAGAGCTGGGCGTGCGGGACAACAAGTTCTTCATCGTGCTCCCCATGACGGCGACAAAGACCATGCAGATCGTTGACTTGTCTTCGCGTTGTCCGAGCCGGTAGGCGGGGGCGAAGAGAGGCGGTATCACTGCTGTCATGTTCACTGGTGTCATCCAGAGACTATGGCCCGTGCGTATTCCACTGAAACCGATCAGCCGTTCCACGCTCATGCCGATCAACGGTTCCACGTCATGCCGATCAGATCGGAGCGAAGCGACGCTCTAGGTCTTCCTTCTTAACACCCTGATCGGCATGGGTCAACTCATGCCCTTGCGTTTGCGCATGGAACCTCCCTTCAATTCGATCCGGACGGCGTTATGCACCAGCCGATCAAGCACGGCATCGGCCACGGTGGGGTCGGGCAAGAGATGGTGCCACTCGGAGACGGGAATCTGCGTGGCGATGAGCGTGGAGCGCCGGCCGGCGCGATCGTCGACCACCTCGAGCAGGTCGTGCTGGGCTTGGCCTTCAAGCGGAGCGAGGCCCCAGTCGTCCAAAATCAAGAGATCGGCCTTGGCGAGATTGGCGAGGATCTTGAGATAGCTGCCGTCGGCCCGAGCGAGCTGAAGTTCGAACCCCAGGCGCGGCAGCCGGTAATAAAGGGAAGTGAATCCATCCCGGCAGGCCTTGTCGGCCAGAGCGCAGGCGAGAAACGTTTTGCCCAGGCCGGTGGCACCCGAGATGATGACGTTGTGGTGCTCCTTGAGGTAGCGGCCGCCGGCCAGGCTCAAGAAGACCTCCCGATCAAGTCCCCGGGCTGTCTGGAAGTCAACTTCCTCCACGCTCGCCGGCACCCTGAGGCGAGCGGTCTTTAGGCGCCTGCTCAGGCGATTATCCTCTCGTCTTGTCCATTCGCGATCAACCAGGAGGCCGAAGCGCTCGGCAAAGGAGAGCTGGGTCTCCGCAGCTCGGGAAAGCGATTCCCGGAAGGCTTCGGCCATGGCTCCCAACTTCAGGTCGTAGAGCTTCTCGATGGTCTGTTCGTTGGTCATGATGACGCTCTCCTTATGAGGCGAAGTAGTCAGGGCCGCGTAGGTTCTCGTGGAAAAGGGGTTCGGGAGCCGATCGGGGAGCGGGCCAGGGCTTCTGATCCAGGCCGGATTTGAGGATGTGACTGACGCTCTTGTAGCTGGCGCCGCCGAACCTAAGAGTGCGGGCCGCGGCGGCTTCCAGGCGGGCGGCTCCATAGCGTTCCGAGAGGCGCAGGATCCCGAGGCAAGACCGATATCCGAGAGCCGGGTGGCGGTAGCGGGCCATGACGGCGACAACCAGTCTCTCCGTCTCCGGGCCGATCTTGCGGGCCCAGCTCTCGAAGCGCTCCGGGGTCCACTCCAGGTAGTGCCGGTGCCGGGGAGGCATATGCTCCGGATTGGTCGTTGCCCGGCCCTTCGTATCATCACGGACGTGCGAGGCGATGCGCACCCCTTCATGGAAAACCTCCACCACGGTGGGGGTGTAGCGGATCTCCGCGTCTTTGCCGGCGTACTCATAGGGGACCGAGTAGTAGTGGCCGAAGAGCTCCACGTGGTAGTCGATGTGGATGCGCGCCCGTTTGCGGTCCCGGTGTTCGTAGGGGCGCTCGGGCAGAGGGCGAAGCGCCGGACGTTCTTCGGCCACAAAGATGCTCTTTCGCGAGCCGGGGAGCTTCTGGAAGGGCCGCTGGTTCAGCTTGGCAAGCTCCGCGGCGACGGCCTCTTTCACTTCCTCTAGACTGAAGAACTGCCGGTTCCGAAGAGCCGCGAAAATGCGGCGTTCTGCGAAAAGCACGGCATTTTCGACCTTGGCCTTATCTTTTGGGCGCCGGGGGCGAGCGGGCAGTACGCAGCAGCCGTAATGCTCGGCCAGGGACGCATAGGCCGGGTTGAGGTCCGGTTCGTAATAGGAGGGGCTGGTCACCCCGGTCTTGAGATTGTCGATTATTAGGAGCTCGGGGACCCCGCCGAAGAACTCGAACATGTGCACGTGCAAGGAAAGGAACGTGGCCGAGTCCTGCCGAAGAGCTGGGCAGGCGAAGATGTAATTGGAGGCACCGAGCACCCCAAGGAAGAGATAGCAGTCGCTGACCTCCCCGGTCTCCTCGTCGATTATGGGGATGGTGTCTCCTGCCCAGTCCACGAATACCTTCTCGCCCAGCTTGTGTTCCTGGCGCATAACCACATCGATGTCCTTCTGCCAGGCACGGAAATGCTGACAGAACCAGCTGTATTCATATCCGTCGGGATAGGCGAGCTTATACTCCTCCCAGAGCAAACCGAGGGTGACGTGCTTCTTGTGGAGCTCGGTCTGCACCTTCTGCCAGTCAGGGAGGCAAGGGCTCTTCGTCACCTTCGCACTCGCGCTCGGATAGAGGCGGCGTTCAAGCTCCCCTTCGGTCATCTCCTCGGCCAGTGGCCAAGTGACACCGGCCGCCTGGGCGCGCATGAGCGCCTCCCAGACGGTCGAGGCCGAGATGCCGAGCGCCCGGCCGATCTTGTGGTTGCCGAGATCCGCCTCGAACTTGAGCCGCAGGATCTCCTTGGTCTTTCGCATGGACAGTCTCCTTTGTGCCATCTTCTTGTCACGGCCCCTTCGCTCGTTGCCTGGGAAGGCCGTAACTGTCGCACCCAAAGGAGCGTCGCTTATCGCTTCGACCAGAATCCACGCCATGGCGATCACCGATTCCACGACCGGGCCGAAAGTTGATCGGCATGGCGTGGAATGGCCGATCGCCATGG
>JAFGIH010000015.1 GCA_016929985.1 Thermoleophilia bacterium
GCTTCCTTGGTGAGGGAGGCCACGTCGTCGCGGGAGACGCTCGTTTCCTGTTGCAGGGAGAGGGAGTTATGGCGTATCGTTCCGGCATGTTGTCCAGAATGAGCATCTGCATCATCGTATGGGTCGCCGTCGCTGGCGGATGCGGTGGACACCCCGTTGCCGATACCTCGGATGGAGATGCCGGGGCGGGTGGCGACGCGGCCTCCCCTCCAGGTGCAGATGCTGGCTTCGAGGCTGACGGTTCCTGCCCCTCTGAGCCGGTAGTCGAGTTGGTTCTTGAGAACACAAGCGTGGGCCTCTTACAGCCTTCTCCAGACGGGCGCCTGCTTGCTGCGCTCGTCAACTTTGACTGGCTCACCCTTGATGGCGATCTCGTTGTCATCGACCTCCAGGCGGGGACGAGCACGGACGTCATCGCGACCGGTATCCCGGGCCCGCTCGTCTTCACCGCCGACAGCTCAGCCCTGCTCTACCCGGCTTCCGTCACGGCGGAGGTCTACGGGCACGCCACGTGGAGCATGAAAGCGTACTTCGTAAACGAAGCGGAGATCGACGAGGTGTGCTCCGACGTGGTGGATTTCAAGATGGCCCCCTGGGCACCAGCGCACGTCGCGTTTCATACGCCGACCGACACCTTCCTCTACGCATTCGCCGATCGAACGATAAGGTCGGTGAGCGGCGGTGAGGATCCGTGTGCCTTCGACCTGGAGAGCGGCTACTTCTGTCATCGGTTCACGTTCACTGACGACCGCCGCTTGGTCTTCGTCGGCAGCGTTGAGGAAGACCCGAGCGGGCTGGTTCGTCCGAGCACCACCGGAACCTTGGCCAGCGTCAGCGTGGTCGATCCCAACACGCCGACCATCATTGCCCAGGAGATCGTTGACTACATCCCCTCTGCCAACGGCGCAGCCGTCGTGTTCGCCAGCAACCCCGCGTTCGACGAGAGCCCTTCGTGCATGTGCCCACGGGGCGATCTCGAGGTCGCAGCCACGAATGGCTCGTTCAGTCGCACACTACTCACGCAAGCCAGATACGCCTCCCCGTTTTTCAATGCCGCCATCTCAGCGCAGGGGGACAAGGTGGCGTTCTATGATCCTGACCGGAATCCAACGTCGGTGACGCTGCTCTCGCCCCGAGATGGCACGGTCATCTGGAGCGAGCCCGAATGCAAGCCTGACAAGCCCTACATGCTAGCTCGCGGCGGTGTGCTGGTGTGGAAGAGCATTTGGACGGGAACCAGCGTGGACCGAGCCGCCGAGGTTATCTCGGTGACTGACAGCCTGACGCGTGTCCGCATCGGCGAACAGCTTCGAAGCTGGACTACCAACGACGACCAGGAACCAGCCAGAGCTACCGCCCTCGCCCTGACCGAGTTTCCCTACCACGCGACCTATTACGATGGTCCCAACCATCTCCGATTGTGGGACCTGCGCGGCGACTTGCCCGCGGAGCGGCCGGCAGCCGACCTGACGAGCACACCCGCGCTCAACGCCTCCGCCTTTGACGGCCGGGGGGAGAATCTCGTCTTACTGTTGAGCTATCACGACAACTGGCGCGGCAAGCTGGTTGCCGTGCTCTCACCCTCGAGCGAACTACGGGACATCTCCTCTTCCGGCAACGCCCATAGCGCCTCGTGGGCGGACGACTGGGTGGTTTACCTTGGGGACACGGCGCAGAACGCCCCGGCCCAGATCACTCTGGCTCGGGCACCCTTCGATGTAACTCCGGCTCGCCTGGGCCACAGCGTGCACGCCTATGCAAACCTTCCTGCGCAATGCCCGGTCGTCGCGTTTGCCGACTGCTCGGCCAGCATCGTCGACAAAACTGCATGTACCGGCGCGGTAGCGGGGATTTTCCGCGTGACGCTTCCAGCCCAGTGACGGCTGCTCCCTGAGCCGAGCCGCCGCGGAACAGCCCGGCCCCCTACTACGACGGGTAGTCCTCAGGTAGTCCATCATTGGCATTTTCATTTTTGGTTGCAGGCTCGGGCCGCGCTATTGAGGAGAGCGGGAGAAAGAGATCAGCACTCCAGAATCTTGTCGACGGCTTCGGCGTCGAGATCCATCACGTAGGTCAAGCCGGTCACCTCCGCCGCTTCCTTGGTGAGGGAGGCCACGTCGTCGCGGGAGACGCTTGCCAGGTTGAACTTGCGCGCGCCGGCCATGAGCTGCCGCAAGCCCTGCGCCAGCCTCTCGTAGTACGTGTAGAGCCCGATGGCTCCGGTGGGCAGCTTCTCGAAAGCCTCGTTTCCAAGCTGGTGGCGGAGCTCGGCGGCGGTCACGAAGATCTCGTCCTTGGTGCTTCCGAAGCGTTCCACGTAGACCGGCAGGTCGTAAGCTTCGATTGCCTTTCCGATGGTCTTGCCCACCATGGCCGCGGCGATGGGTGATCGGGCCATGCCCACCATCTTGACGTAAGGCGCGCCCAGGGCGAGCCCCTTGAAGATCTGATCCTCGAAGGTGAAGCCGCCGGCCACGACGAGCGAGGGCAGGTAGCGTTTCTTGGCGGCAAGCCGCGAGGCGTAGCGATGAAGCAGCGAGTGGAGCTCCAGGGGCGGGATCCCCCACTCGTTCATCATGCGCCACGGGCTCATGCCCGTTCCCCCGCCTGCGCCGTCCACGGTGAGCATATCGAGCTCGTACTTGGACGCAAACGACAGGGCCTGGGCCAAAGCGATGGGACGGTAGGCGCCGGTCTTGAGGAAGATGTACTTCGCCCCTGCCTTGCGGAGCTCCTCGACGCGCTTTGCAAAGGACTCCTCGGTCACCATGCCCACGCGGGAGTGGCGCTCGAACTCCTTGAATGATCCGCGCTCGTAAGCCTTGATGACGACGGGATCCGTCGGGTTGGGCAGGACTATGTAGCCGCGGTCGTAGAGGAGCTGAGCCTTCTTCAGGTCGCGGATCTTCACCTCGCCTCCGATGTTCTTTGCCCCCTGGCCCCACTTGAGCTCCACGCATGTGACACCGAGCTTCTCAATGGCGTACTCCTGAATGCCGAGCCGGGTGTCCTCCACGTTGGCCTGGACGACGATGGCGCCGTAGCCGTCGCGCTGGTGATCCTTGTAGAGTTTTACCCTGCGCTTGAGATCGACTGTATCCCTGGCGCGGCCCTTCTCGATGACGGCTTCCGGGTCCATGCCCACCACGTTCTCGCCGATGGTGAGGCCCGTGCCGGCCAGCGCGGAGCCGATGGCCAGCCCTTCCCAGTTGTTCTTGGCGATGTTGGTGGA
>JAFGIH010000148.1 GCA_016929985.1 Thermoleophilia bacterium
CATCGCCGTCGCCGTCGGCGTCGCTGCCGGCCGTACCTGCAACGAGGTCGTTCCACGTGTCCTCGCCGCCCACGTACTTGAATGTATTGGGAGTCGCGGCGTCCTTACCGTCGTTGTCGAACCAAGGGTGGCCGGCGCCCATGACGACGTCGGTGGCGCTCGAGTAGATCATCTCCTTGGCAATGGCAGCGTAGTTGTTCCGGCTCGTGTTATGGGCTACGAATCCGGCCGGGGTGGCGTGGCTCCACTGCACGGTCGTCACAACACCGGTAGCCTTGCCCAGCTCCTCGGCGCGCTGGCTCACCAGCTCGACGGGCTCACCATTGATATCGACCCCGATGGCACCGTTATAGGTCTTGAGACCGCCGGCCATGGCCGTCGCAGCCGAGGCCGAGTCGGTGGAGAGCGGGTAGGCGGAGTAGGAGAAGTCCTCCCACATCAATGCCGGGTCATACCCGAGAAGGTTCTTCGGCGACCAAACGCCGAGCTTGGGGTCGTCGGGAAGATCGACGAGGTCTTCGGGGTCGTACTCGACGAGCTTCAATTCGCTATTCTCGTATTCGTAGGTACTCATGCCCAGGCGCACGGGGAACTGCTCGTATGCCTGCTTCCTGCCCATGTAGTAGTCGGTGGCCGTTATGTGGTTGTAGCCGCATCCGTCACTGATCATGAGAATGACGTTTCTAACCGCTTCTGGCGTTTTGGGTGAAGCAGCTTCGACCTCTGCCCCGACAGACAATCCAGCCAAGACGGTCCCAACTGCGAGCCCTCCTACCACCAAAGTGGCCAAGCCCGCCTTCACGAATCGGCTCTTCCTGAGCGCGTTGATAGACATACTTAAGGTACCTCCTCGTCAATCTGACCGCGGGTTACCCGCGGCTCCCTCGTTGCCATGCAGGCCAAGCCGCCGCTTCTTTGCGGCTTCCTCAAGAGTCCGGCTCTCTGGCTCCGCGGTCGCCGGATGACCGCGGGCTGTTCGGCAAGGCCGCTCTCGACGCTATCACCGTCTCGGCGCAACTCGCGTTAGGGTTCGGCTCCTAGACGACAACGGCTGAGCAAATGTCGCGCCGGGTGAGATCACAAGCAGGCCGGTTTAACGCATTCGTTACCGTCCTGCAGTTGGTTGTTTACATAGAGCCTCGCCGACCTCAGTACGCTCTGCACCGACAGGATCATGGGTGCAGAACACCACGAGAAAAACACCACGAGAAAAGAGAGGTAACGAAGCAATGACTTCCAAGATCAAGAAGAAGGGACTGGTCGCCCTCGCAGGCACCGCGCTTGCTGCGCTGCTGCTAACCGGAGTACTCGTTGCGGGCTGTGGCGACGACGGATCGTCCGATGCCAACGCCGGCGAAACCACCTCTACCACCGCCGCCGCTTCCACTACCAGCACCGCCGCTCCTGCTACGAGCGCGAGCGCCGCCCCGGCCACCACTGAGACCACTGCCGCTTCGCTCTCCGCCAGCCTGAACGGAGCCGGCGCCACCTTCCCCGAACCCCTTTATGTGGAGTGGATCGGTGAGTTTCAGACGGCCAACTCCGACGTCACCATCAACTACCAGGGCATCGGCTCCGGAGGAGGCATCGAGCAGTTCACCAAGCTGACAGTGGACTTCGGTGCTTCTGACGCCCCCATGAAGGATGAAGAGATTGCCGCCGCCGAGGCGGCCGGGGGCGCCAAGGTACTTCACATCCCCACCGTGTTCGGAGCCGTCGCCGTGGCCTTCAATCTGGACGGTGTGGAGGAACTCAAACTTGACTCCGACACACTGGCCGCCATCTTCCTGGGTGACGTGACCACGTGGAACGACCCGATGATCACCGCTCTCAACAACGCCGTGGTCCTGCCCGACGAGGCCATCCAAGTGGTGCACCGCTCCGACTCCTCCGGCACAACCAGCATCTTCACCGGCTATCTGAACGAGGTCTCCGCGTCCTGGGCCGACAGAGTCGGCAAAGGCAAGGAAGTGGAGTGGCCGGTGGGCGTGGGCGGTCAGGGCAATGACGGCGTGGCCGCCGTCGTCCAGCAGCAGGCCGGCAGTATCGGCTACATGGAGCTCTCCTACGCACTTGAGTCGGGTATTGACATGGCCACCCTCAAGAACAGAAGCGGCAGCTTCATCACCCCGAGTCTGGAATCCACCTCGGCGGCCGCCGTGGGCGTGGAGTTCCCCGAGGACCTGCGTTTCAGCGTGAGCAACTCCGACGGTGCCCAAGCCTACCCCATCGCGGGTGCGACCTGGATCCTGGCGTTCGACAAGATGCAGGATCCCGCCAAGATGGAGGCTCTCAAGGCCTGGCTCACCTGGGCGCTCAGTGAAGGTACCAGCATCGCCGAAGAGCTGAACTACGCCCCCCTGTCTGACGGACTCAAGGCCAAGGCGATGGAGAAGGTCGAGTCCATCAGCGCAATGTAGAAGCATGCCGGCCGACCAACGGTAATCGGACTCGTCATGACCGATGCAGAGGGAGCCCGCCTCGACGTGGCTCCCTCTGCCCACCCTGGCGTGTTGACTGATAGGACAGAATGGTGACTCGCACACGTTCATCGGAAGCCACAACTCACGGCAACAAGTGCATCCTGGTCGTCGAGGACGACGTCACCGTCTCCGACCTCCTGGCCTACAATCTCAGCCGGGCGGGTTACGACGTGCTCCAGGGATACGACGGGCGAACGGGCCTCGAGATGGCCCTCTCGCACACGGTCGACCTGGTGCTGATGGACCTCATGCTCCCCGGCCTTGATGGGATGACCGCGAGTCGCGAGATCGTCCGCGCGAAGCCTTGGGTCCCGGTGATAATCATTTCCGCACTGCGAGAACACGAGAACATGCTCGAGGGTTTCCGCGTCGGCGTGGACGACTACGTCACCAAGCCGTTCGATCTGGATCTGCTGTTAGCAAGGGTCGCAGCCAGTCTGCGGCGGGTTTCGAACGCCGACACATTCCATCTTCCTGCTCAGGAAGAGACCATCCTCAAAGTGGGTGACGTGGTGCTGGACAGCGATGCGCGATCCGTGCGGGCCGAAAGGGGCGAGGCCCCGCTCACTCCCAAGGAGCATGCTCTTCTCAAGCTACTACTTTCGCAGCCAGGACATCTCTTTACGAGGGAGGAGATTACCGAGGCGGTCTGGCACCACCGCTATCTATCGACGTCGCGCACTCTGGACGTACATATGCGACGTCTGCGGGACAAGCTGGAGAGCGTGGGAGGAGAGGTCACCATCCACGGTGTACGTGGGGTGGGCTACCGGTTCGGCCCCCGTCGCGTCGAACATGCGGGTCACGCTTAGCCAAAACGAACACAACGCCCAGGTGCACGAGAAGAGCGCATGTCCAGGCGACGATCCAAGGCCAGCACCAGAAGCTATCGGGCGTATGAGCAAGATCTATGAGCGCCAGGTTCCAGCTGCCGACGAGGAAGGCAAAGAGGTGGAACAACACTCTCTCGCGATGCGTGAACGGGCCGGGTGGCCAATCCGATACAGCAGGAAAGACGCCTCCAGAGCGCTTCGCCGCCAACTCTTCGATGAGCTCGACGCTCAGGCAGGGGTAGAGCTTCTTGTCCCCGGGCTTTCCGCCAGACACGCGTTCCGCCTCTCTCAACCAACTGTCCCCTTCCTAGGCGGCCTGCGGAAGAGCTGCTTCCGCGGCGAGGGCAAGTTCGGCTCCACAGCCGGGGCACACGGCGATAACGGTGTCCGTCCCGGCTCCACATCGTACGAGGAGCGACCCACAACAGACGCACGGACTCCCCGCACCCAGGGTCAACACCAGCTCGGCTAGAGTGCCGTCCAGGCCGAGCCTCTTAGAGCCCGCTACTACATCAGTCACCGCAAGTACCGGCCCCATGACTCCTCCTCCGCATTTTGAGAACCGAGTCCACACCGCGAGCATACGAGACGCATTCTTGGGCTGTGTGAACAACGCGTTAAGCGAAGGGAAAAACGCCGCACAGGTGAGAGGAATCGGAGAGCGAGCAGCGACGCCGATGTGTCCGAGCAACCCGGTTGCCGAGTGTTTCCATTCGCTTTTCCCAACGCTAACACGCGTCCCCTTGACACCTCCTAGGCTTGTAGGGCAACCGAAACACAACGGGAAGGTGTGTCATGAGAGCATTCCGATCACTTCTCAAGTCAATAGACGATCAGACCCGCCGGCTTGAGCACAGCTACGGCGGTATCCTCCTGCCCATAGCCACAGCCGTCCTCATCGTCATGCTTCTCTCCTGCACGATCATGCTGTCGGGGGCGGTCGCCCATCCGCCGCAGGTGTCTGATCCGACCGGCTTGAATGAGAACTCAATTGACCGGCTGGAGACGGGTATCGAGTCGCCTCAGATGTATCTCGAGCTGGCGACGGCCGAGATGATGCTGGGGCACTGCAAATCGGCTCTTCGCGCGCTCGTGAGCTATGAACGGTTGATGACCGGTACTGATCGCACCATGCCTCCAAGAGCGCAGGAATGAAATGGCAGCGACAATCACGGGAGGGAAGATGCATTCCGGAGCCACACCGGGTCTGCCGGCCTCACTGGAGTGTCTACAGGTGGAGTTGCTCGAGACGCTGTGCGGTCAGGAGAGGCCGCTCACCCTCAAGCAGATCTCACGACTCACGCAGCTTCCGGAGACCGAACTGCAGCAGGCCGTCGACGTTCTTCGTTCTCTCTGCTTGGTAACCCGGCTCAACACGATCATCGACAGCTACACCGTCACATCATCCAGCGGCATCCGCCAGACCATGCGCGTGACGCCGCGGACGAGGCAGATATCGGCAGCAGCATGCACTGTCGGTGAGTGAGACCCGTGGCCGCCAGGGGTCGCAGCTATACTTGTCTGATGCGGACAAGACTCTGCGACCTCCTGGGTATCGAGCATCCCATCATCCAGGCGCCCATGGACTGGATCACCGACGCGCGACTGGCCGCGGCGGTCTCGAACGCGGGCGGGCTCGGTGTCATGGGCCCGAACGCGGGGGCACGGACGGTCACCCACAGTGTGAAAGAGACCGGCGAGCGACTCCGCCGCCAGATCCGGGAGGCCATGGCCCTCACCACCAAGCCGTTCGGAGTGAACCTGGTGGCCATGAAGGCTCCCGACGATTTCCCCGAAGACGCCTTCAGCGATCAGTGCTATGAAGTGGTTCTGGAGGAGGGAGTCCCTGTGGTGGTGTTCGTCGGGAACGCACCGGAGAGGTACATCGGCGGACTAAAGGACGCCGGCATCAAGGTGCTCCACCGGGCCCTCCCGGTAGACGTCGGCACCGCGGTACAGGCCGAGGCATTGGGCGTCGACGCCCTGGTGGCCGTGGGCTACGAGGGTGGCGGACATACCAGCGCTTCCTGTGAGTCGACGTCGGTGCTGGTGCCTGCGATCGTGGACGCGGTGAAGATCCCGGTAGTGGCCGGCGGGGGTATCTGCGACGGCAGGAGCGTGGCAGCGGCACTCGCCTTGGGAGCTGATGGCGCCTACCTGGGCACGCGGTTCATCGCCACGGTGGAATGTCCCGCCCACCCGAAGGTGAAGCAGGCCATCGTGGAAGCCGGCGATGCCGCTACCATCACTCTTGCGGGGACGCTGGGCGTGCACCGCGCCCTCGACGGTCCCGTGATCTCGCGGTGCCGGCAGATGGAGTCTGACGGACGTTCACTGAGAGAGATCACCGAGATGTACCACGCGGGCTACAGGAAGAGCATGCTGGAAGGCGATCTGGAAGCGGGCGTCGTGGTCTGTGGCTCTTGCTGTGCCCTCGTCCGAAGCATCCAGGATGCGGGAACGGTCGTGCGGGAGTTGGCCGAGCAGACCGACAGGGTGCTAGCCACGCTGCGTTAGAGACCGGCCGTCCGGCCGGGCGCGGGACCCGTGCCGCAGACGGCAGATGATGCTCCTCTACGCGCGGTCTTCCAGCCCGAACAAAGCCTCCGCGGGCCCGACTGCTCTGACCGTTGAGGGACAGCGCTCTCTTTGCTGCCGATCGAGCGTCACCAGCATTGTGTCAAAGAGTCGGGCGACTGCAACGTAGACCGCATCCGCCCCTCTCATGCCGCACTCGGCGGCCAGATTCGCAGCCTCGGTGGCAGGCCGACGGTCTATGGGGACGAGATTCACGTTCGGTAGTGGATCGAGACCGTGTCTCCTTACCCCGTTCATACGGCACGACCATGGCAACGGGCACTCCCCTATTCGTCATAGTGTAGCGTTCGTTGTGGATCTTCAAGCGACACCCAGCGCGACGCCCAGGTTCGCGGAGTAGGGGCCGATCTTCAGCCCAGCAGATAAGCGTAGCTCTCCGGGTGCTTCTGGAGGTATTCCGC
>JAFGIH010000149.1 GCA_016929985.1 Thermoleophilia bacterium
CATTCACGTGGATGTTGTGCGGGGCGAGTTCAGCCGCCATGTCATACGTCAGACCGACGACGCCCGACTTGGCCGCGTGATAGTGCGGAAGCGCATCCGGCGGGCTGATGGCGCCCAGCGACGAGAAGTTGATGATCTTGCCGTAGCCGTTGGCCTTCATGTGGGGGACGGCTTCTCTGCAGCAGAGAAAGATGCCCTTGAGGTTGATGTCGACCACCGTGTCCCAGGCGTCTTCGGTGAGGACCTCCAGGTTGGTGGGCTTGCCGTGCTTGCCGATCACGCCGCCGGCGTTGTTCACCAGGATGTCGAGCTTGCCGAACTTCGCCACCGTGGCGTCGACCATGGCCTTCACCTGGTCGCTCTTGGATACATCGCACTTGACCGCCAGCGCCTGGCCCCCGGCCGCCTCGATCGCCCGCACGGCCTCCTCAGCAGCCGCCAGGTCGATGTCGGCGATGGTCACTTTGGCGCCCTCTTTGGCGAAGCCCTCCGCGACAGCCCGTCCCATACCCTTCGCCGCGCCGGTGACGATAGCCACCCTGTTCTCCAGCAACATCGCGCTCTTCCTTTCACTGTTCACGCTCTCAACTCCATGTCCCACAAATAGCCGTCTTCTCTCCGGGCGATCTCGGTCGCAAAGCGCGCGCCGCACCGCGGGCAGAAGAACTCCCGGAAGCACATCTTCTCCTCGATATCCTTGGCGAAGGACTGATACCCCGGGCCGATGGAGTCGACCGGGTTCTCCTTCACCAGGCACGAATCTTTGAAGTCGGCGTCCACCGGGCCCAGGTCCTGGCCGCACGTGCACGCGAAGCGGACCCCACCGGCCGTCTCGACGGCTCCCAGCTCATGACCTATCGCCCGGCGCACCGTCCCCGCCCTGGGCTCGGCCAAACCGCGGACCTCGCGCGGGGGCAGGCTCTCCTCCAGGCGCCGCCTCCTGCGGGCCGCCCGCTCCACCTTGGTCTCCTCGGCGTCCACCGCGGAATCGCCTGCCAACCCGGCTCCGACCGGGACAACGACCACCCCGTACACCGAGAATGCGTCATCCCCGGTCATCTGGCCCTCGGAGAGGTCGCGGGCCACGGCCGCGGGATCCCGGTCGAGCGGGTCGCCGTAGCCGGCCAGGTTAGGGAAGTTGAGCGTCCACACCGAGGTCTTGTCGAGCTCGACGGGTCTCCCCTTCCAGTAGAGCGGGATCTCTTCGCCTGACACGTCATCGATGCTCTGCGGGACGGTACCCGCCGCCAGCCGCGCGGCCACGTCGCTGTCCCGTTTCACGCGGAAGAAGGCCCGGCCGCCCGGATTGCCTCCCAGCAACCCCTGGCACTTCACGAAGCTCTCGTTGTTGTAGACCTGCGTGTCGAGCGGGGAGTCGGTGCCGTGGATGATCCAGGCCTCCTCCGCACCCACGCCGCTGCGGTACAGGCCCGCGCCGGCCGCGTCCGCGCGATTCTCGCGGCGGAAGAGGGTGAGCACCGGCCACGACATCTCGTTGTCTTCGACGTTGGAGGCTTCCATGCCGGGCACCCAGTCCTGCCCACCCGTGTCGATGCCGTCGCGCCCCGGCGAGGCGGGGATGGCCCCGGGGGCCATGCCGGAATGCATGGCCATGAAGAACTGCCCGTGCTGGTTGATGCCGTTGAAGATCCACCCGCCGTACGCATGCACGTCGGCGATGCCGAGGGCCTTGTCGCGCAAGGGCGGATCGGCGCAGGCCACCATCCTGGCCGCGGCGCCGGTGGCAGACGACACCACCATGGGCATGTTGCAGACACCCGCGGCACTGATGGGGGCAGGATAGTCGGCGCAGGTGATGGTGCCCGGCACCGGCCGGAACTTCACCCTGCGGCTGATGCCGCCGCACACCCCGCCGAGGTCGTAGCCCAGCATGAGGGTCAGCGGCGCGAGGACCGCGCCCACGAACCCGGCGTAGGTGTTGTTGATCGAACCGACCTGGGGCGACGTCCCCTCGTTGTCGACGTAGAGGTAGTCGCCCTTCTTGACGATGTTCACCTGGCTCACGTAGATGCCCTTGTCGCCCGGCACGGCGGCCTCGGTGTAGAGACGCTCCGACCAACGTCCGTCGGGGATCATGCGCAGCTTCTCGACGAACGCCTTCTCGCTTGCATCCAGGGTCTTCTTCATGACCGCTTTCACGGTCTTAGCGCCGTAGCGCTCGAGCAGCTTGAGGATGCGCTGCCGCGAGACGGTGATGCCGGCCAGCGCCGCGTGAAGGTCCATGGCCACCGTGGCCGGCACCCGCGACTGGCGCAGGTAGAGCTGTTCCATATCCACCCGCAGGGTGCCCCGTTCCACCAGCTTCATGGGCGGGAAGAGCGGCGGGTCGTCCCAGATGGTCTGCGAGGCCAGGCAGAAACTGCCCGGGGCCGGACCGCCCACGTCGCTGTAGTGCACCGAGTTGGCCACCCAGCAAAAGAGCTCGCCCTCCCAGAAAACCGGCGAGGTGAGCTCGGTGTCTTGCTGATGCGAGCTGCCCACATAGGGGTCGCTGCAGAGGAAGACGTCGCCATCGTCTATGCCGGGATTGTCGCTACGATTCTCGAGCACCCACTTGGTCATGATACCGAGGGTGTTGGCCAGATACATGAGGTAGGGGCCCATGAACATCACGTCGCCCGTCTCGGTGAGGATCGCGCACTGGAAGTCGCGATTGATCATAGTGATGGGCGAGATGCTGAGCTTCTGGATGGTGTGGCCGTTCTCCAGGTTGATGTTCTGGAGACTGTTGCGGATCACCTCATAGGAGATGGGGTCGATCTCGGGGTCTTCGGCGGTCTGCAGCCGTAGCCGGGGACTGATGGAGAGCACATCCGGCGGCGCGTAGCCACGGACGATGCCGTCCCAGACGATCTCGGCGGCGCCGGCCGGCAGTTTCACGTTCTCGGCGGTCTTGTTGGTCATGATGGGGACCCCCCGGCCGGTCCGTGGGCGGCTGTGTAGGTCGACACGTGGGCGCGCGGCTGATCCAACCTCAGCAAGAAGTTGCCAAAGGCGTCGCACTCGAGCATCTGATCGACTCCCACCGCGACCGACGTGTAGGGCAGTTCCACCACGGCCGGCCCGGCGATGCGGTTGCCGTGCCGGATCTCGCGGCCGTCGAGCACCTCGCTCTCCAGCCGCTCCATGCGGTCGGGCCAGAAGATCTCGCGCGTGCCCAGACGGCCCGCGGCGGCGATGGACTTCGAAAAGGCCTTCTCAACGGCTTGCGCCGGCCGGTGCAGGCGCACGACGGCGTGGATGCGGGTGGTGACCAGCTCCACACCCTGCGATACCACTCCGGCGCCGCGCCCGTAGAGCGAGTCGTACAGGGTGCGGAAGTCGTCGACCACCCCGACCAGCGCCTCAGCGGTCAGCTCGCCCGGCGGGATGTGCACCAGCAGGCTGTGCAGCCACTGCCCGCTGTAACGCATGAGACCGTAGCGCTCTATCTCGACCTCCTCGCGCGGCTTGCCCAGTTCGACCATGGAGTCGAGCGCCTGCTTCTCGAGGCCTGCCATGAGGCTGTTCAGCTCGTCGGCCGGGAAGGGGGCGAAGAACACCTGCTCTTTCTCTATGTTGAGCACCAGGTTGGAGGTGGAGCAGCCGTAGGCTGAGAGTGTGGAGGCCCCGTTGCCCAGCGGGATGACGACGCCCTTCACCCCCAGCTCCTGCGCGAAGGCGAAGGCATGCAGCGGACCGGCCCCGCCGTAGGCGTAGACCACGAAGTCGCGCGGGTCGTATCCACGCACCACGGTCTGCTGCCGGATGAGCTCCGCCGCCCTGGCGTTGTTGATGCGCAGGATGCCGGCAGCCGTCTCTTCGGGCCCCAGCCCGATCTCTTCTCCCAGGCCGGTGACGGCCCGCAAGGCGCCCTCGCGGTCGAGAGGCATGCGCCCGCCCAGGAACCTGTCCGCGGACAGGAGCCCGAGCACCACGTCGGCGTCGGTGACGGTGGGCTCGGTGCCGCCCCGCCGGTAGCACACCGGGCCGGGGTCGGCCCCGGCGCTCTCCGGACCCACTCTGATGGAGCGGCTGAACGGATCCACCCGGGCGATGCTGCCGCCGCCGCAGGCGATGGAGGTGGTCTCCAGCTGCGGGAGCCGGTAGCGGTACTGGTCGATGATCTTCTCTTCACCCACCAGCGGCTCGCTGTTGATGATCAGGCCCACCTCGAAGGAGGTGCCGCCCATGTCGGTGGCGATGATGTTCTTGTGGCCAAGGCCGCGGGCGAGCGAGAGCGAGCCCATGAGGCCTCCCACCGGTCCGGAACCCAGCGATGTGAGCGGTATCTCCACCGCCTTGTCCGCGGGCAGCACACCGCCGGATATCTGCATGATGAGCAGGGGATGCTTCAGGCCCGACTCCTGCAGACGATCGGCGGCCCGTTTGAAGTAGGCCCCCGAAGCCGGCGCCACGTAGCTGTTGATGACCGTGGCCACGGTGCGCTCGTACTCGCCCATGCGCGGAGCCACCTGGTGCGAGCACGACACGTACACGCCGGGGGCGACCCGCCGCACGATCTCTTGCGCCCGCAGCTCGTGGGCGGGGTTCTTGAACGACCACAGGAAGGCGATGGCGATGGCGGTCGCCCCGGC
>JAFGIH010000150.1 GCA_016929985.1 Thermoleophilia bacterium
CCACCGGCCATCTGGACTACTTCAACCTGACCCTGGCCACCTTCTACAACCTGTATCTGGTCGGGGGACCCATGCATCTGCCCCTCGGCTACACGGTGCCGCTGGCGGCCGGCATCAAGGAGGTGGCGGCGCTGCCCGTCTTCGCCACCGGGCGCATCAACGACCCGGCCATGGCCGAACGGGTGCTGGCCGACGGCCAAGCCGACATGATCGGCGTGGTGCGCGGTCAGATCGCCGATCCCGACTGGGCGCGCAAGGCCCGCGAGGGCCGCACCGAGGAGATCCGCTACTGCATCGCCTGCAACCAGAACTGCTACGGACGCGTGGGGCTCAACAAGACCATAGGGTGCGTGCAGAACCCGTCGGTGGGCTGTGAAGACACCGAGGGCGAGCATCACCTGCGGCCGGCGCTACGTAAGAAGCGCGTCATGGTGGTAGGAGGCGGTCCGGCCGGCATGTGGGCGGCCAAGATCGCCACTCTACGCGGGCACGACGTCACCCTCTACGACAAGGGTGAGGAGCTGGGCGGCCAGGTGCTGTTGGCCGCTAAGGGCGCGGGCCGCGAGGAGTTCGGCGTGATCGCCCGCAACGAGCGCAACCAGCTTGCCCACTTGGGGGTGCCGGTGAAGCTGGGCGTGGAAGTGACCCCCGAGCTGGTGGTCGAGCAGCAGCCGGACGCTGTGATCGTAGCCACGGGGTCGCGGCCCAAGGCCTGCCCGGTCGGGGGCGCCGACGGACCCAACATCTTCAACGTGTGGCAAGTGCTGAGCGGCGAGGCCGACCTGGGCGAGCGCGTGCTGCTCATCGATTACGACGGCCACCACCAGGCGACGGCCACGGCGGAGTTCCTCGCCGAGCTGGGCAAGACCGTCCACGTGGTGACCTCGAGCCTCTTCGTGGGATCCGATCTGGGACCGTCTCAGGACATGTATCTCAGCCGGCAGAGGCTCATGCAGAAGGGGGTGACCCTCACGCCCGACTTCGCGGTCATGGAGATCAAAGGCTTGGAGATCCATGGCTTCAATGTGTATTCCAACGTGTGGGATGTGCTCTCGGGCTACGACAGCATCGTGACCGCAATGGGCAACGACGCCTGCGACAGCCTCTACTTCAGCCTCAAGGGTACGGTGCCCGAGCTCATCCGCGTTGGTGACTGTGTGGCGCCCCGCAAGGTCGACATGGCCATCCACGAAGGCTACATGGCCGGGAAGCGCGTGTGACCGCGAACCGCTCATTGCTGGTGGTCGTGGAGCCGCCGCGTGAGGGGCTCGAGTCCTCGGCCGCCGTTCTCCTCGCTGAAGCCGCCCGCCTGGGTGCGCGGCTCGATGTGGACGTCCGATCTGTGACTTGGCCGCCTGAGCCCGGCATCGAGTCTGAGACGCTCGCCGTCGCAGTGGCGGAGGCTGCGTTACGGGCGCAGGCTGTGGTCGTGCTCGTCGCCGACACCGATCTTGGACGCCAGTTGGCGCCGCTGGTCGCCCGGCGGCTTGGCTCGGGGGCCGTGGTGGGCTGCACTGACGTCAGGGTGGACCATGGGTGGCCGGTCTTCGTCAAGCCGGTCTACAGCGGCTGGCTGGAGCAGGAGATCGCGCCTGCAGCGGGGACCATCACGGTCGTAGCGCTCGACCTGGCGGGGATGGCGGAGTCGGCAGCGGAGACGGCGTCGGGGGCTGCCTCGAAGGCGCTTCCGAGTCCAGAGGTTCTCGCGGTCGAAGCTTCACAGCAGCCGCGCGTGCGTAGCCTGGAGGTCACGCCACCGGACCCGGCATCGGTAGACCTCGTCTACGCGACCCGCATCGTGGCGGCCGGCTCGGGGGGCGTGAGCCCGGAACTCCTGGCCGCGGTCGATGAGCTTGCGGCACTCTTGGGGGGTTCGGTGGGAGCCACTCGGCCGGTGGTCGACGATGGGTATCTCCCCAAAGAACGGCTCATCGGGCAGACCGGACGCACCGTTGCTCCCGAGCTGTACATGGCTCTGGGGGTCTCCGGTTCGCCCCATCACGTGGCAGGCGTGAGGGCAGCGGAGAAGATCGTGGCCATCAACCGGGACGTGCGCGCCCCCATCTTCCAGTTCGCCGACGTCGGATACGTGGCGGACCTCGAGGAGGTCCTACCCGCGCTGGTGCGAAGGATCAAGGAGTGGCGTGATGCACCCGCGTAGCGCCGGCACGTCCGGGAGCGCGTTCGACGTCATCGTCGTCGGGGCGGGCCCGGCCGGCGCCAGCGCCGCGATCGGCTTGGCGCAGAAGGGCGCCAAGGTGCTCCTGCTTGAACGGGGTGAGTACCCGGGAGCCAAGAACATGTTCGGCGGGATGATGGTGTACTGCCCGGCCGCGGAGCAGCTGGTGCCCGGCTTCTGGGAGCGCGCTCCCTGGGAGCGGGCGGTCACCAAGCGGGTTCTCACCGTGGTAGGTGAGGGTTCGTCCACCTCGCTGGCCTTCCAGGCCGCATCTGGGTCGGACAAGCCCTCGGTGGGTGCTGGATCGACGTCCGACCGCACCCTGACCGCTTTCACCCTGTTCCGGCCCCACTTCGATCGCTGGTTGGCGGAGCAGGCGGTCGCTCAGGGGGTCATGCTGCTTACCGGATGCCGCGTCGAGGGCCTGTTGATGCGCGATGGAGCAGTGCGGGGCGTGAGGGTAGCGGGAGAGGGCGATGTCGTGGAGGCTCCTCTGGTGATCACCTGCGACGGCACACTGTCGCTGCTGGCCAAGGAGGCCGGGCTGCACGCGGGGTTCGAAGCCG